>CAMTBF010000023.1 GCA_947068385.1 uncultured Lachnospiraceae bacterium | reverse complement strand
TTAGCAGTAATAAGAAAGTTCGCCTTACATGCCAGTAAGGCGAACTTTTTTATTCACAACAATTTATTGACAGCGCCCCCAAAATTTTCCGAAATACCAGTTGAAAATTCTTCCAAAAAATAATATAATAAAGAAAAGCAGATGCAAGAGAAAGGTTATGTGCTTTTATTATGATGTAAAATCTGACGAAAAGGAGGTTCCGTTATGAGCAGCATGACTGTAACCAATGGAATTTATAATTCATATTCCCATCTCTCCAGCGGCAAGAGGATCAATACCGCCGCGGACGATGCGGCAGGGCTTGCCATTGGCAAGAAGATGCAGGCCCAGGAGACGGGGCTGAACGTAGGCGCGCAGAACGCGAAGGAAGGCATGGGCGCCCTGAACGTGGCCGATGGCGCTTTAGATGGCGTGATGGATTATCTGCAGAGGATTCGGGATTTGGCCCTGCGCTCCATGAACGGCCTTTCTTCCGCTTCGGACAAGAAGTATTACCAGGACGAGATCGATCAGCTGAAGGAAGGCATCCAGTCCATGTCCAAGACCACTTCCTTAAATGAGCAGAAGCTCCTGGACGGCAGCATGGCCGACATGCACATCGCCACCAATCCGGACGGCAGCGGCATGCGCATCGGCATGGCGAACTCCACGCTGGAGGCGCTGGGCATCGCCGATTTCGACGTGACGAAGAAGTTCAGCCTGGACGACATCGATGACGCCATCAGCAAGGTGGCTAGCCAGAGGAGCGGCCTGGGCGCTTCCACCAACCG
Source organism: uncultured Lachnospiraceae bacterium (assembly GCA_947068385.1). Classification (GTDB taxonomy): domain Bacteria; phylum Bacillota; class Clostridia; order Lachnospirales; family Lachnospiraceae; genus Acetatifactor. Next base: position 14,981 of record CAMTBF010000023.1, on the reverse strand, counting down.
CCTGGAGCATGCCTACAATTACAACACGGGCGCTAGCTTAGAGCAGCTCAGCTCCAGGAGCCGCATCGAGGATCTGGATATGCCAAAGGCCATTTCCGAGAAGAAGAAGGAAGACCTGCTCAGCGAGTACAGGAACCTGATGCTGAAGAAGCAGATGAACCAGGATTCCATGGTTCTGAAGCTGTTCCAGTAGGCCGCAGCGCTTCCGAGAACATTGATGTAGACAGCCGGGATTGCGGTTCATCATCCGCACCTCCCGGCTGTCTGTGTCTCTTGCCACCGCCGGCCTTTTCCATTGCGCTTTCTCCAGAAAGCGGATATAATAGTCTCACACGGAGGTATCTATATGAAGAAAGCGTTTACAAATCTGGTTCTGCTGGACGGCAGCGAGAACATGGTCCCACGGCGCGGCCATGCCGTGCTGGCCGAAGGCGAGAGGATAACGGCAGTGCTGCCCGAGAAGGAATGCTCCCTTGAGGGCTTCGAGGTCATCGACCTGGGCGGGCAGTACCTGATGCCCGGGCTGATCAATCTGCATGTCCATATCCCGGCCGGAGGAAAGCCCACAGGGAAGCCCATGGATGCGAAAAAGAGCGTGAAGCTGGCCACCGCCAACGCCCTGACCCGCAAATACATAGAGTACATGTACAAATCCTACTGCCGCACGGAGCTTTACAGCGGCGTCACCACCTTCCGCTCCGTGGGCGGCATAGAGAGCTATGACACCTGGATTCGCGACCTGATCCTCTCCGGCAAGGCCACCGGCCCCCGCATCCTGGCGGCCAACATGGCCATATCCGTGCCGGGCGGCCATATGGCAGGCTCCCTGGCCTATGAGGCCACTACGCCGCAAGAGGCTGCGGAATATGTCCGGAAGATCGCCGAAGGCAGGCCGAATCTGATAAAGCTCATGGTCACCGGCGGCGTGCTGGATGCCAAGGTAAAGGGGGAGCCGGGCGTCCTGAGGATGGAGCCCGCCATGGTGAAGAGCGCCTGCGACCAGGCCCACAGGCTGGGCTTTCAGGTGGCCGCCCATGTGGAGAGCCCCCAGGGGATGCGGGTGGCCCTGGAGAACGGCGTGGACACCATCGAGCACGGCGCGAAGCCGGACGCGGATATCTTACGCCTGTTCCGGGAGACAGGGGCCGTCCATGTGGCCACCCTCTCCCCGGCGCTGCCCTATGCCCTCTTCGACCCGGAGGTCAGCCATGTGACGGAGATGGAACGCTATAACGGAGAGGTGGTCTTTCACGGCATCATAGAATGCGCCAAGCAGTGCCTGGCAAACGGCATCCCCGTGGGACTGGGCACGGATACTGGATGCCCTTACGTGACCCATTACGACATGTGGCGGGAGCTGCAGTATTTCCATAAATGCTGCGGGGTGTCCAATTCCTTCGCCCTTTATACGGCCACGAAGCGCAATGCCGAGATTGCCGGGATCGGGGACGTGACGGGGAGCATCGAGGCCGGGAAATGCGCCGACTTCATCGTATGCGCCAGGAACCCCTTGGAAGACTTGACTGTCTTAAGGAACCTCAGCATGGTGGTGGCCAGAGGGAATGTCAACCGCGACCCGAAGGTCAAGAAGATGCCCCAGGTGGAGGCGGAGCTGGATAAGTTCCTGTAGAAATCTCCGTTTAAAACAGGGAATGCCTCGTGGGCATTCCCCTTTTTTGACTTTCTACTGGTCCACGCTGTAGTTCGGCGCTTCCTTTGTGATATGGATGTCGTGAGGATGGCTCTCCTTTAAGGAGGCGGCGGATATCTTCACGAACCTGCCGTTCTCTTGGAGCTCCGGGATATTGTGGGCCCCGCAGTAGCCCATGCCGGAGCGCAGGCCGCCCAGCAGCTGGAACACGGTGTCCTCCACGTCGCCCTTGTAGGCCACCCGGCCCTCCACGCCCTCGGGCACCAGCTTCTTGGCGTTCTCCTGGAAATATCTGTCCTTGCTGCCGTTCTCCATGGCCGCGATGGAGCCCATGCCGCGGTAGACCTTGTACTTCCTGCCCTGGAAGAGCTCGTAGTCCCCGGGGCTCTCCTCGCAGCCCGCGAACATGCTACCCATCATGCACACGCTTCCGCCTGCGGCGATGGCCTTGGTGATGTCCCCGGAATACTTGATGCCGCCGTCCGCGATGATGGGCACGTCGTACTGCCTGGCCACCTCATAGCAGCTCATGATGGCCGTGATCTGGGGCACGCCGATTCCGGCCACTACCCTGGTGGTACAGATGGAGCCGGGGCCGATGCCCACCTTGACGGCGTCCGCGCCGCTCTCAATCAGGTCCTTTGCCGCCTCCGCCGTGGCCACGTTCCCCGCGATGACCTGGAGCTCAGGGTATTTCTCCTTTATCATCCTCAGGCAGTTCAGCACGTTGGCGGAATGTCCGTGGGCGCTGTCCAGCACGATGACGTCCACCTTGGCGTCCACCAGGGCGGCCACCCGCTCCAGCACATTGGCGGTGATGCCTACGCCTGCGCCGCACAACAGCCTTCCCTGGGCATCCTTTGCCGCCAGGGGGTATTTTATGGCTTTCTCGATGTCTTTGATGGTGATGAGGCCTTTCAGATTGAAGTCCTTGTCCACGATGGGAAGCTTCTCCTTCCTGGCCTTCGCCAGGATCCGCTTCGCCTCCTCCAGCGTGATGTCCTCATGGGCTGTGATCAGGCCCTCGCTGGTCATGGATTCCTTGATTTTCTTCGTGAAGTCTGTCTCGAATTTCAGATCGCGGTTGGTGATGATGCCCACCAGCTTGCGCCCCTCTGTGACGGGCACGCCGGAGATGCGGAATTTTGCCATCAGTGCGTCGGCATCCCCCAGCGTATGTTCGGGAGTCAGGGAAAACGGATCCGTGATGACGCCGTTCTCAGAACGCTTTACCTTGTCCACCTCCTCGGCCTGGGCCTCGATGGACATGTTCTTGTGGATGATGCCGATGCCGCCCTGCCTGGCCATGGCGATGGCCATGCGGTGCTCTGTCACCGTGTCCATCCCCGCGCTCATCATGGGGATGTTCAGCCTGATCTTCTTCGTCAGCCATGTGCCCAGCTCCACCTGGTTCGGCACCACCTGCGAATACGCAGGCACCAGCAGCACGTCGTCAAAGGTTATGCCCTCTCCGATAATCTGTCCCATACTCTCCTCCTATTCACGTTTGCGCAAAAGCCCGGGCCACCGCCATGGCCTGCCGGCTCCTTCCCGGGCTCCTGCTTTCTTCCGTAGCCTACAGTTATGATTCAAATGAGTTTACCAAAATTTCACACGGATGTCAATAAGCTTAATCGGAAAAAACCTTTCTGGGGGCCACATTTTTCATGAGCTTGATCATCTCCTCGGAGGGGCTGAGCGTGATCTTCTCGCCGCCCTCGTAGAACATCAGGTAGCGCTTGTCCGGCTGCAGCTCCTCGCCGATGCTGTAGTCCTTCTGCTTGTTCACGTTGCGGTTCCTGAAATTGTCCAGGTGGTAGCTCTTGATGGGAGCCAGGATCTCTATCCTGTCCAGCTGGTACGTGGCCACCCTCTTGCGCCTGGTCTTGTTCATGATCTTGTCCACCACCAGCTCCTTGTCCAGGTAAAGGTACTCGTATTCCAGATCCGTGAACATCTTCACGAAATAGGCCCCCACCCCGAACAGGATCGCGCCGATGAAGGCGAACAGCATCAGGGGCGGCAGCACGAATATGGCCAGCACGCAGACCACCGTCAGCGCGGTCAGCACGAAACCGCCTATCTTGCCCAATACGGAGGGCTTCGCCTTTACCAAACATTCCACATAAGCGTCACTCATTTTACATCGTCCTTCCTTTGTCTTGATTTTCTGGTGCCAATTCCTATTTATCATAATAAACTATCTTCCGCTAACTTGCAAGACAGTTTCACGGCAGTTTTTCATCAAGGCGCTTTTTTATCCTTTTTTTAGAATCTTGTAACAATAGATGCATTGACAATCCCGCATGGAAAGTATTATGATTTGAAGGGTAAAATACAGGCGCCGCGATGACGCCTGCGCACAGGAAAGGTGGACTAGCCATGCCGGTAATGGATGAATTCAGAGAAGAGCGGGAAGCGCTGAAGCACGGTACCCCGAAACAGAAGTTCCGATATTTCCTCGACTACTATAAATGGCATGTGGTGGCGGCGGTGGCGATTGTCGTCTTCGCCGGCTCCATGATCTACAATATGGCGACCAGGAAGGAGATGGCCTTCTCCGTCTCCCTGGTCAACGCCTTCGACATCGGCACCGGGGAGGAGTACCTGGCCTCCTTCGCCGAATACGCGGGCATCGACACAGAGGAGTTCGATGTCATGGCCGATTCTAGCATGCAGATAGATTACACCTCCACGGATCAGAACACCGCCGCCTCCCTCCAGAAGCTGATGGTGCTGGTGGCGGCGGGGGAGATCGATGCCCTCCTGTCGGACGAGGCCGTCATAGAGCAGTACGCCTACAGCGAAACCTTCTACGACCTCAGGGAGGTGCTCACGGCCCAGCAGCTGGAGGCATATGAGCCCTATTTCTTCTATATGGACCAGGCTGTGGCGGACGCTATCAGCGAGGCCCAGATGGATCCGGATTATGACTCCAATGCCATGCCGGAGCACCCGGATCCCAGAAAGCCGGAAGCCATGGAGCAGCCCGTCCCCGTAGGCATCTGCCTGGGTGAGGCAAAGGTTCTGAACGAGACCTACGTCTTCCTGGGCGGGGAGGGCATCCTGGCAGTGCCCGCCACCAGCCCCCATCTGGAGACAGTGTCCCAGTATGTGGATTTCCTGCTGCAGTAGCCCTTTGGCCATGCGGCTACCCCCCGAAGACAGAAAAAAGGACAGCTCAAACCAGCTGTCCTTTTTTCTGTCCCCCCTCACAGCAGCTCCCGCAACAGCGCGTCCACGGTGACCGGATCCGCCTTGCCCTTCATGGCCTTCATGGTCTGGCCCACCAGGAAGCCTATGGCCCTGTCCTTTCCGCCCCGGTAGTCCTGGACGGACTTGGGGTTGGCGGCGATGACCTCCTCCACCACCCTGCGCAGGGCATCCGTGTCGCTGACCATCTTCAGCCCCTTCTCCTCCACATACGCCTCCGGGTCTATGTCCTGCTCGAACATCAGCTCAAAGACCTCCTTGGCCACGGTGGAGTTGACGGCCTTGCTCTCGGCCAGGGTGATGAGCTTTGCCAGGTGCTCCGGGGAGAAGCGGATGTCCTCCGGATCCAGCTCCCTCTCTTTTAACAGCCGCAGGGTCTCCACCATGAGCCAGTTGGACACCTTTTTGGGCTGGGCCCCCAGGGCCACGGTGGCCTCGAAGATGTCCGCCATATGCTTGGAGCCGGTGATGATTTCAATGTCGTAGTCTGGAATGTCGTACTCAGTCCTGTAGCGGGCCATCTTTTCCGTGCGGAATTCCGGCTGTCTGGCGCGGATCTCCTCCAGGAAGGCGTCATCGATGCTCACGGGCACCAGGTCGGGATCCGGGAAGTAGCGGTAGTCCTGGGCGTCCTCCTTGGAGCGCATGGCGTAGGATGTCCCTTTCAAATCGTCCCAGCGCCTGGTCTCCTGCACCACGGCTCTCCCGGATTCCAGCAGGTCTATCTGGCGGTTCCTCTCTCCCTCTATGGCCCTGGCTATGGCGTGGAAGGAGTTCAGGTTCTTCATCTCGGTGCGGGTGCCGTAATGGGCCGAACCCACCTCCCGGACGGACAGGTTCACGTCCGCCCGCATGGAGCCCTCCTGGAGCTTGCAGTCGCTGGCTCCCAGGTATTGGATGATGAGGCGCAGCTTTTCCAGGTAGGCGATGACCTCCTCCGCGCTCCTCATGTCCGGCTCGGACACGATTTCGATCAGGGGCACGCCGGAGCGGTTGTAGTCCACCAGGGTGCAGTCCTCCCACTCGTCATGGATCAGCTTCCCGGCGTCCTCCTCCATGTGGATCTCATGGATGCCTATGCGCTTCTTTCCGGGCGTAGAGGCTCTTTCGCCCTCCAGTCCCTCCTCCACGTCTATCTCCACATAGCCGTCCCGGCAGATGGGGAGGTAGAGCTGGGAGATCTGGTAGTTCTGGGGGTTGTCGGGGTAAAAGTAGTTCTTCCTGTCGAACTTGCAGCATCTTGTGATCCGGCAGTTGGTGGCCAGCCCCACCGCCACCGCGTGCTCCAGCACTTTCCGGTTGAGCACCGGCAGGGAGCCGGGCATGCCCGTGCACACCGGGCAGGTGTGGGAATTGGGCCTGCCGCCGAACGCCGTGGAGCATCCGCAGAAAATCTTGGTCCTGGTGGCAAGCTCCACATGTACCTCCAGGCCGATGACAGTTTCGTAATCTTTCTCCATTGCCGTCCCTCCTTCTTCCGGTTCAGCAGCCGTCTGTCTGGTGCCTCACCCCTGTCCTTCCTTTCTGAACTGCTCATAGCTGTACGCCGCCCGCAGTATCTTCTCCTCCTGGAAGCAGTCGCCGATCAGCTGCAGGCCGATGGGCAGGCCATTCCCGTCCTCGCCGCAGGGGACGCTGATGGCGGGCAGCCCCGCCAGGTTCACGGATATGGTGTAGATGTCCCCCAGGTACATCTTCAGCGGGTCGTCCAGGCTCTCACCCAGCCTGGGCGCGGTGGTGGGCGCTACAGGCCCCAGGATGCAGTCATACCTAACAAAGGCATCATCGAAGGCCTTTTTTATCATGGCCTTCACCCGCAGGGCTTTCAGGTAATAGGCATCATAATAGCCGGAGCTTAATACGAAGCTGCCCAGCATGATGCGGCGCTTCACCTCCGGGCCGAAGCCTTCGGAGCGGGTCTGCTTGTACATCTGGTGCAGCTCCTCCACGCCTGTGGCCCGGTAGCCGTACTTGATGCCGTCGAAGCGCTCCAGGTTGGAGCTGGCCTCCGCCGCGGCGATGGTATAGTAGGCGGGGATGGCGTATTCCACCAGGCTCAAGTCGAACTCCTCCACCAGAGCGCCCTTCCCGCGAAGAAGCTCCGCCGCCGCCATGACGCTGTGCCGCACCTCCTCCGAAAGCCCGGGGCCGAAATAGTCCCTGGGGATGCCGATCCGCATGCCCGCCACATCCTTTTTCAGGGCGGAGGTGAAGTCGGTGTCCTTCCTGTAGAGATAGGTGGAGTCCCTTCTGTCCGGCACGATGCTTTCGGGGCTCCTTCCGGCCTCCCCGGACATGTCCCGGGAAGCGGCTTCCCCCTGCCCCGCGCGCGGCCCCGCTCCCGCAAGTATCTCCAGCGCCGCCGCGCAGTCCTCCACCGTCCGGCCCAGGGGCCCTATCTGATCCAGGGAGGAGCCGTAGGCCACCAGGCCAAAACGGGACACGGTGCCGTAGGTGGGCTTCATGCCCACCACGCCGCAGTGGGAGGCGGGCTGCCTGATGGAGCCGCCGGTGTCGGAGCCTAATGCGAAGAAGCACTCCCCCGCCGCCACTGCCGCCGCGGAGCCGCCGGAGGAGCCCCCGGGCACATGCTCCGTATTCCGCGGGTTGCGGGTGGCGCCGTAGGCCGAGGTCTCCGTGGTGGAGCCCATGGCGAATTCGTCCATGTTGGTCTTGCCGATGACCACCGCCCCGGCCCGCTCCAGGTTCCGGAGCGCCTCCGCCGTATAGGTGGGAACGAAATTCCCCAGCATCCGGGAGGCGCAGGTGGTCGGCATCCCCGCCGTGCACAGATTGTCCTTGACGGCCATGGGGACTCCCGCCAGGGGGCCTGCCAGCTCCCCCGCCTGGATGCGCCGCTGGGCTTCCACGGCCCGCTCCAGGGCCTTTTCCTTATCAATCGTAATGTAGCAGTGCAGCGCGTCCTCCCTCTCCTCTATCCGGCGAAGGACCGCCTCCATGGCCTCCACGGCCGTGGCCTTTCCCGCCTGGATGGCGGCTCCCAGCTCCACTGCTGAAAGAGTTAAAAGTTCCATAATCCACCTCGTTTCCTGCCTTGATCCGTCAATGGGACATGACATTGGGCACCGCGAACATGTCGCCCTTCCTGGCGGGGGCATTGCGCAGCATCTCTTCGCTGCCGTCGCCGCCTGTGACCTCGTCTTCCCGGAACACGTTCTCCACTGCGAAGGCATGGGACATGGGCTCCACCCCTGTGGTGTCCAGCTCATTGAGCTTGTCGATATAGTCCAGCATCCTGCCCATGTCCTTCTTCGCCTGTTCCCGCTCCTCCTCGGAGAGCGAGAGCTTGGCCAGGATCCCCACGTATTCTATGGTCTCATCGCTTATGATATTTGCCATGGCAATCTCCTTTTTTGCTTCTTATCCGTCTATTTTCAAACTTTTTTCCATTTTTATCCAAATGCTTTCCTGTACGCGGATATTTATGCTAGTCACGAACCTTTATATGCACCTCCCGCAGCTGCTGCTCGGTGACCTCGCCGGGGGCGCTGCACATCAGGTCCTGGGCGGAGCCGCTCATGGGGAAGGCTATGACCTCCCGGATGTTCTCCTCTCCCCGCAGCAGCATCAGCATCCGGTCGATGCCGGGCGCCATGCCTGCGTGGGGCGGCGCGCCGAACTGGAAGGCCTGATAGAGGGCGCCGAATTTCTTCTTCAGGGTCTTCTCGTCGTATCCCGCTATCTCAAAGGCCTTCACCATGACGTTCATGTCGTGGTTGCGCACGGCTCCGCTGGAGAGCTCCACGCCGTTGCACACGATGTCGTACTGGTAGGCCAGGATGTCCAGGGGATCCCTGGTCTCCAGGGCCTCCAGCCCGCCCTGGGGCATGGAGAAGGGGTTGTGGGTGAAGCCGATCTCCTTTGTGTCCGGGTCGCGCTCGTACATGGGGAAATCGTTCACATAGCAGAAGCGAAAAGCATTCTGCTCCGTGAGCCCCAGCTTCTCCCCCAGCTCCAGGCGGATCTTCCCGGCGTAGTAGTTGGCCCGCTCCTCCTTGTCCGCGATGAAGAAGATGGTGTCCCCGGCCCGGAGGCCTGCCAGCTCCCGCAGCAGGTCTTTGCGCTCCGCCGGGATGAACTTATCGATAGGCCCCTTATAGGAGAGGTCCTCCGCCACCTCCAGGTAGCCCAGCCCCGCCATCCCTAAGGAGACTGCGAACTGCAGGAGCTTCTCGTGGAAGCCCTTGCTCATCCCGGCCTGCACCTTGATGGCCCGCACCGTCCTGCCCAGGAAGGGCTTGAAGGTGCACGCCTGGAAGAATTCCGTCACGTCCAGGATCCGCAGGGGGTTGCGCAGGTCCGGTTTGTCCGTGCCGAACTCCACCATGGCCTGTCTATAGCTGATCACCGGGTAGGGGGCCTGGGTCACCGCCGCGCCCTCCGGGGCGAATCTCTCGAACACCGCTGAGAGCACTTCCTCCCCGGCCCGGAACACGTCCTCCTGGGTGGCGAAGCTCATCTCGAAGTCCAGCTGGTAGAACTCGCCGGGGGAGCGGTCGGCCCGGGCGTCCTCGTCCCGGAAGCAGGGGGCTATCTGGAAATACCTGTCGATGCCGGACACCATCAGCAGCTGCTTGTACTGCTGGGGCGCCTGGGGCAGGGCGTAGAACTTCCCCTTGTATTTGCGGGAGGGGACGATATAGTCCCTGGCCCCCTCCGGGGACGATGCGCTGAGGATGGGGGTCTGTATCTCCACGAAGCCCATCTGGGTCATCTTCTGCCTCAGGAAAGCGATCACCTCCGAACGGAATAAAATGTTGTCCCTGACCTTCGCGTTGCGCAGGTCCAGATAGCGGTAGATCAGGCGCACTTCCTCCCTGGTCTCCCTGGAGGTCATCACCTCAAAGGGGAGCTGGCGGTACACCTTGCCCAGGACCGTGATCTCCTTTGCCTCCAGCTCTATGGTCCCGGTGGGGAGCTTGGGATTGTAGGTGTCTGCATCCCGCTTCTCCACGGGCCCCTGGATGCTGACGCAGGTCTCCTTGATCAGGCCCTTCAAAAGGCCCGGCCTGCGGATCACCACCTGGAGCACGCCGTACATGTCCCGCAGGTCGATGAAGGACACGCCGCCGTGGTCGCGGATGTTCTCGATCCATCCGGCCACCCGGATCACCTGTCCGATCTGCCGCTCTCCTATCTCTCCAACCGTAATGTCTCTGTAACAGTTCCTGTCTGTCATAATGGCTCCTTTCCCTGGCTCTCCGGACGCCTCCACGGCGTCTCGCGCGACTTGCCCGGGGCCCCTCCCCGTCTCCTGCCGATCTGAGCCCTTTCCTCCGCTCAGCTCTCCCGGACCGCGGCATCCTGCCTTTGCCCCATGATCCGTTCTCGGGACGAAAAAAAGCCCCGGACACAGTTTCCTGCATCCGGGACGAATAATCCGTGTACATCGATTATCCGCGGTACCACCCGCTTTGAACAGCCGCGCCTTCCATCAAAGGCGTACCCGGCCATTCCACTCTTGCACTTAACGCGTGCGGCTACGTGCTGCCCTAGCATAGGGGAATAGGCACCCTGACGTTCAGACAGCCTGCTCCGGAGCGTTCCCTGTAACGGTTCCCGCCGGCAGCGCTTTCAGTCGGTGACGCCGCCTTCCTGTTGCCTTTCCCGAAAAGAGTCTCCTTCATGGCATTTTTTGATATGACGTTATGCTACCACACTTTTTTGCGGTTTGCAAGCCTTTTTTTACAGCGCCTTTATCCTGTCCACAGCCTCCACGGTATTCTCATGGCTGCCGAAGGCCGTCAGGCGGAAATACCCTTCGCCGCTGGGGCCGAAGCCTGAACCGGGCGTGCCCACTACATTGGCCCGCTCCAGCAGATGGTCGAAGAACGCCCAGCTGGTCATGCCCTCCGGGGTCTTCAGCCAGACATAGGGGGAATTGACCCCGCCGGACACGGTGTATCCCGCTTCCTTCAGGCCATTGTAGATGTAATCCGCATTCTTCCGGTAATAGGCAATCTGCTCCGCAAGCTGCGCCTTTCCGGCCTCAGAATACACCGCCTCCCCGGCCCGCTGCACGATATAGGGCGCGCCGTTATACTTTGTGCCGTGCCTCCTGGCCCACAGGGAGTGGAGCGAAGCTCCGCCGCATTCCAATTCCTTCGGCACTACGGTAAATCCCAGCCGCAATCCCGTGAATCCGGCGTTCTTGGAGAAGGAGCGCAGCTCTATGGCGCAGCCCTTCGCCCCGTCGCATTCGTAGATGCTGTGGGGCACCTCCGGCTCGGTGATGTACGCCTCATATGCTGCGTCGTAGAGGATCACGGCCCCCACCTTCAGGGCATAGTCCACCCATTCCTGGAGCTGCGCCTTCGTCACCGCAGCGCCGGTGGGATTGTTGGGGAAGCACAGGTAGATCAGATCCGGCTCCTCCTTCGGCAGCTCGGGCAGAAAGCCGTTGTCCGCGGTGCAGGGCATGTAGATCACATCGCTCCATGTGCCCGCCTCCGGATCGTAATCCCCCGTCCTCCCGGCCATGACGTTGGAGTCCACGTACACCGGATACACGGGGTCGCACACCGCGATGCGGCTGTCCGTGCTGAAGATCTCCTGGATATTGCCGGAGTCGCATTTCGCCCCGTCGGAGACGAAGATTTCGTCCGCGGCGATCTGGCAGCCCCGTGACCTGTAGTCATTTTCCGCAATGGCCTCCCTCAGGAACTCATAGCCCAAGTCAGGGGCATAGCCCTTGAAGGTCTCCGCCTTTCCCATCTCGTCCACGGCGCTGTGCAGGGAAGCGATGATGGCCGGTGCCAGCGGCAGGGTCACGTCCCCTATCCCCAGGCGGATGATCCTCTTATCCGGGTGCTGTCCGCTGTATTCCCGCACCTTCTTTCCTATCGTGGAAAACAGGTAGCTGCCCGGAAGCTTTAAATAATTGTCATTTATCTTTACCATTTCTTCTCCTTATATCTCACCTTCAAAGACGGTCACGGCGGGCCCTGTCATGTAGACCAGGTTCGCCTCTCTGTCCCACTGGATGAACAGCTCGCCTCCTAACAGCTTAACCGTTACGTCACTGTCTGTCAAGCCATTTAACACCCCTGCCACCGCCACCGCGCAGCATCCCGTGCCGCAGGCGAAGGTCTCCCCGCTGCCCCGCTCCCAGACCCGCATGAAGCAGCTCTTCCTGTCCAGGATCTCCACGAACTCCGTGTTGGTCCGGTTGGGGAACCTTCTGTGGTTCTCGAACAGCGGGCCTATCTGCTCCAGGGGCATCCCGGCCACGTCCCGGGCGAAGACCACCGCATGGGGATTCCCCATGGACACGCAGGTCATGCGGTATTCCCTGCCATCCACACAGATGGGCTCGTCCACCGCCCTGTCCCCGGCAGCGTCCACCGGAATCAGGGCCGGTTCCAGGATGGGGCTGCCCATGTTCACCCGCACCCGTGATACCTCTCCCCTGCCGCCATGACCGTCTTTTTCCTCCACGGTGAGGTCCAGGAATTTCACCTGCCCCGCGCTGACCACGCTGATATGCCTTTCGTCAGTCAGGCCCTTGTCATAGACGAACTTCCCCACGCAGCGGATGCCGTTGCCGCACATCTCCGACCGGGAGCCGTCCGCATTGTACATCTCCATCTCGAAATCCGCCTCCGCCGCCGGGTTGATGAAGATCAGCCCGTCGCTCCCGATGCCGAAATGCCTGTCGCTGAGCCTCCTTGCCAGCTCCGGCTTCTCGGAATCTGGAATCTCCTCCTCAAATCCGTTTACATATATGTAGTCATTCCCGCAGCCCTGCATTTTCGTAAATCTCATGTATCTCTGTCTCCTTTCCCGACATGCCTAAATAGGCGCAAAGCGCTACGCTTTCATCATGGCCAGCACCATAGCCGCCGTCTCCACCAGGTTCGTCCCGCTGTCCATGCTGCATTTCTGCAGGTATTTATGAGCCTCCTCCTCTGTCAGGTGGTTCCTGGACATGAGGATCCCCTTGGCCTCCTTCAGCAACGCCTCCTCCTGGGCGCTCCGCACTTTAGGGGCCAGCCGCGCTTTGCGCCTGCGGCGGACGATGCCCTCCTCCATCATCCCCACGGTGCTCACCAGGTCGCCAGTCTTAAGGGGCATGGACAGGCAGACGATGTCCTCCCCGCCGCACTGGCGCAGCAGCCTGTCCGAGGCCATCAGCAGCATCTCGAATCCCTTCGGCAGGCATTCCCGCAGCTGGGAATACACCATGTCCGCCAGCTTGTAGCTGCAGATGACGATGCCGTCCCCCAGCCCGTCCGCCTGGCTCATGACCTGGGCCCCGGTGGTGCAGACGCCTGTCACCCGAAACCCGGCCCGCACCAGCACGTTCTTGATGCCCTTCGCATCCTCCTGCCTGGGCAATGCCACGATTATGTTCGTCAAGCGCCCTCACCTCCCTTGCCAGCCAATGCCTTGCCCATCCCTTCCGCATCGCATCCGCCGCCTGCCCTTCCCTGGCCCGGGGGCAGGCTTTTTACCCTAATATTTGTACAGATATTCCTGGACTTCCCATTCCGACACATGGGCCCGGTACTGCTGCCACTCCCGCTCCTTGGCGGCGATGTACTTCTCCGCCACATGAGGGCCCAGGACGTCCAGGATGAACCTGTCCTTCTTCAACTCCTCCACGGCCTCTATCAGCGTCCCCGGCAGGCTCTCTATGCCCAGGTCATGCCGCTGTGCCTCCGTCATGGCATAGATGTTGCAGTCCACGCTCTCCGGCGGCTCGATGCGGTTCGCGATGCCGTCCAGCCCGGCCTGCAGGCACACCGCCAGCGTCAGGTAGGGATTGGCGGCGGAGTCCGGGCTGCGCAGCTCTATCCTGGTGCTGCCGCCCCGCTCGGCGGGGATGCGGATCAGGGGGCTGCGGTTTCTGGTGCTCCAGGCGATGTAGACCGGCGCGTCATACCCGGGCACCAGCCGCTTGTAGGAGTTCACCAGCTGGTTGGTGACGGCTGCCATACCCTTGACATGGCGCATGATGCCCCCCATGAAATAGTAGGCCTCTTTGCTCAGCCCGTTCTCGTCGCCGGCGTCCTCGAAGAGGTTCCTGCCGTCCCTGTGCAGGGACATGTTGATGTGCATGCCGGAGCCGTTCACCCCGAACTTGGGCTTGGGCATGAAGGTGGCGTGGAGGCCGTGGCGCTTGGCGATGGTGCGCACGGCCAGCTTGAATGTCATGATGTTGTCGGCCACGGCCAGCGCCTCGTCATAGCGCAGGTCGATCTCATGCTGGGCAGGCGCAATCTCATGGTGGGAGGCCTCGATGATCAGCCCCATGTCCTCCAGGGTCATGACGATCTCCCGCCTGGCGTTCTCCCCGCCGTCCAGGGGGCCGATGTCGAAATAGCCCGCCTGCTCGTGGGTGTTCGTGGTGGGCATGGCGTTCTCGTCCGTGTCGAAGAGGAAGAATTCGCACTCCGGCCCCACCTCGAAGGTATAGCCCATGTCCCGGGCCTGCCTGACGGCCCGCTTCAGCACCTGCCTGGGGTCGCCCTCGAAAGCCGTGCCGTCCGGCCGGTAGATGTCGCATATCATCCGGGCCACCTTGCCCTGCTGGGGCCGCCAGGGGAATATCTCCAGGGTGGAGAGGTCCGGGTGCAGGTACATGTCCGACTCCTCGATTCCCACAAAACCGTCAATGGCGGAGCCGTCGAACATGCACCTGTTGTCCAGGGCCTTTTCCAGCTGCTTGGCCGTGATGGCGATGTTCTTCAGATGGCCGAACATGTCCGTGAACTGCAGACGGATGAACTCCACGTCCTCTTCCTCCACCAGCCTCACGATGTCGTCCCTTGTGTAATCTTTCATCAGTTAAACCTCCTAATTAAGTCGCTGCGCGACAGCGCTAAAACTGCCGCTTACGGCACAAGCGCTTCGCGACTTTACCGTCCTCGAAAAAAGCCAAAAAGGGCAGTCCTCCTACGCTGAGAACGCCCTTGTCCTACGCTCTATCATAACAACCAGCCCGCCGGTTGTCAATGATTTTTATGGGGAATAATTCCCCGTTTTCCCACATATCTATTATTAAGAAAATCTGACAAGATAAAATGCAAGGGGAAATAGGGATGAGTGCTAAAACAAAAATCGTCGTACTTCACATGAAAGAGCTGATTTATAC
>CAMTBF010000022.1 GCA_947068385.1 uncultured Lachnospiraceae bacterium | reverse complement strand
CTTCCTCCAGCCTCTGGATCAGGGCATAGAGGGCCTTGGCGGAGTTGAAGTTCTCGGGGAGGATGTCCTTTGCCGTGACGGCGATGTCGAAGCTCTCATTGATCTCCGCGATGAGGCTGACGATGTCGAAGGAGTCCAGTATCTTGTCGTCCACCAGATGCTCCTCCGTCTCAAAGTCTATGTCAGGATGTAAATCCTGCAAGATTTCCATTAGCTCTTCCATAGCCTGTATCTCCTTATCGTTCTTCTTTATGTATATTCCGGCATTTCTCATACATGCCCTGCAATGTCACCCTGTCAATCTTCCCATTGGCTGTAAAAGGCATGGCATCCAGCTTTAGGATCCGGTTCGGCAGCATGTACCGGGGCAGCTTCGCCTTCAGGGCCGCGGCCAGCTCCTTTTCCGTGGGCTCTCCCACGTAATATAGCACAATTTTAGGCTTTTTTCCATCATAGATGCAGGCGGCCATGCGGATGTCCGGCAGCATGTCAACATTCACTTCAATCTCTCCCAGCTCGATGCGGTGGCCCATGTGCTTGATCTGGTAGTCCTTCCGGGACACGAAGACCAGCTCCCCGGCCTCATTGTAGCGGCCTATGTCCCCGGTCCTATAGATCCGCTCCGGGTAAGCCGTGTTCAGCGGGTTCTGGACGAAGGCCTCCGCCGTGCGCTCAGGGTCGTTGTAATAGCCCAGGGTCAGGGCCGTGCCCCGGATGCAGATCTCGCCCTCCTGCCCCTCTCCCGCCAGCTTCCCTTCGGGGGTCAGCAGCAGGATCTCCCGGTTGGGGAAGGGCCGTCCGATGGGAATGGCCTCGTCCTCCCCAAAGTCCCGCTCCACCCGGTAGTAGCAGCACATCCCCGTGGCTTCCGTGGGGCCGTACAGGTTGGTGAAGGCCGCCTCCGGCAGGGCTTCCCGCCAGATCCTGAACTGCCTGGTGGGGAAGACCTCGCTGCCGAAGGCCACGGTGCGCAGGAATCCTGGCTTCACCGTGTCAAAGGTGCCGAAAGCGCTTATCATGGTCAGGGCGGAGACCACCCAGCAGATGGTATTGATCTGATGGTCATTCAGGAATTCCACCAGCTTCACCGGCACGGAGAAGAGCTCCCTGGGAATCAGGTAGGTGGTGGCCCCGAATTTCAGCGTAGGGTACAGCTCCTTTAAGCAGGCGTCGAAATACAGGGGCGACTGGTTCCCGAAGACAGTATCCTCGTCAAATTCCAGGATCTCCGAAAGCCGCTCTATGTAGTCGATCACAGACCTGTGGCAGGCCGCCACCCCCTTGGGGATCCCCGTGGAGCCGGAGGTGAAGACGATGTAGACCGGGTCGGTATCGATGGCGCGGCTGCGGATGCCCTCCAGGGCGGCGTCATCGATTTCCCACCGGGCGGCCTCCTCAAAGAGCGCAATCTCGCCGTCCCCGATCCGGAACGACCGGGCGGCCTCCAGGGTCTCCCGGTCGCAGAGGATTAGGGGCGGGCGCACATTGTCCAGTATCAGCTGGATCCTCCCCGCGGGCATCTCCTCATCGATGGGCACATAGAAATCGCCGCCCGCCACCACCCCGAAGAAAGCGGCCACCTCCCTGGGGGACTTCTTCATGAAGACCACCACGGGCTTTTTGTAGATTCCTTTTTCATGGAGGAAGCTGCCCACGCTGCGGCTCAGATGATGGACCTCCTCAAAGCTCAGGGCATCCCTGCCGTCAGAATAGGCTGTCTTCTTCGGTTTCTTTCTTACGATTTCACTTAAATAGTCCAATACATTGTTCTGCATGCTCATTCCTCCGGATATCGGCTTCACAGCCCTGCTCCCGGCCTGGGGCTCAGCAGGCATTCATAGCGACCTTTAAGCCGGCCGCAGGTCAGCACGGCCTTTCTCGCCAGCACCTCCATCACGTCCAGGAAGCCTTCCCCTAAATCGAAATCCCGCTTCACCAAAGACAGCTCCGTACAGGCCAGGAGCACGGCCTGGGCCCCTGCGCCAAACATCCCCTGCGCCACCCGCCCAAAGGCCGGAAAGTCCACGGGCCGACCCGCCTTTACCTCTTTATAGATAATGTCCATCACCGTCTGTTGACCAATCCGGTCAGGCAGTACGGAGGTAATCCCATCCTCCGCCAGGGCCCGCTGGAACAGCCCGCTCTCAATGGTGCCGTCCGTGCCCATGATCCCTGCCCTGCGGATTCCCGCTTCCCTCAGGCACAGCACTGTCTCCTCGACGGCGTTCAGGATGGGAATGCCTATCTCCCTCTCCAGCCTCTCCTGGAAATAATGCGCCGTGACGCAGGGAATGGCGATTGCCTCCGCGCCCTGACTCTTCAAGTCAATGCCGATCTCTACCATCTGCGGCAGCGGATCCTCCCTGCTCTGGCCCAGGATGAACCTGGTGCGGTCGGGAATCCCGGGCTTGCTGTGTATCAGAATCTCCATATGCTCCTGATCCGTCCCCGCATCGCTCATCTGGGTGAGGAGCTGCAGGAAATATGCTGTTGCCATGGGGCCCAGGCCGCCGATGACGCCTAATTTCTTCATATGCCTACCATGCCTTTCCGTAACCTGGCTTTCCTCCCCCTCCACTGCCATGGTAATCCGGATTTGTATCCTATTCCTACATGAAATTGTTTCGTAATTGTATATTCTTTCTTAAGCTTCCATGGAGCCCGCCGCGCCGCCGGATCCTAATTGATCTCCGGGTACAGGGCAGGGTCATAGTTGAACGCGCCGTAATGCTCTGTGTTGTACTCCATGAGCTCCTCGTCCGTCCACAGGAAAATGGTGGGATGGTCCGGCCTGGGCGTGGTGTCGAAATGGTACCACCCTTCCCCCACGTCCACCAGGTTCCAGTAATGCTCGAAGCTGGTGGGGATCCTCCGGATGTCCAGGTTGGGGATTCCGGCCCTGGTCAGCAGGGCCTTGGCGGTGCAGGCATAGACATAGCAGTCCCCTTTTTTATCCACCAGGCCCTCGTAGGCGGCCCGGATCCAGTCCCCCTTCTCCGAGTGGTTGATGTAGGACACATTGCCCAGCACATAGCTGTAGATGGCCCAGGCCTTGTCCCGCAGGCTCATGTCCGGCTCGACGATCTCCTCCAGCACCGCGTCGGCATAGGAGTACATCTCCTCCTCGCTGTACATCCTTGCCCGGACGGTCAGGTTCACCGTGACGCTGGAATGGTTGCCCGCAAGGTCCCTCGCCATATAAGTAACCGGATAGACCCCCTCCGTGGCCAGGTCCACGCCGGAGGTATCCACCTCCAGCGTCACGCCCTCCTGGCAGTCATCCTCCACCGTGACATTCTTCCGATAGGATATGCTCTCCCCCAGGAAGTAATCCAGATCCACCGCCCCGTGGATCACCGGGGCCTGGGTGTCCTCCCGCAGCGTCAGGCGGGCCGTGGCCGCCGTCTCGTTCCCACCGCCGTCCCTGGCCACGATCTCCACCTCCTGGGTGCCCGCCAGGGACAGATCCGGCTCCTGTCGGAAGGAGAACGCGAGCTCCGTGGCATCCTCTGACGACGACACGAAATCCTCCGGCTTTCTGGGCACCTGGAGGAAGCTCTCCACGTCATGGACCTCCAGCCGGGGCGGCACGGTGTCCACCACCCACAGCGTGGAGGCATAGGCCTCCCCGTCTATCTCCAGCAGCACCTCATGGTCCCCCACCTTATGGAAATCTATTTCCGACATCCGTGTCAGAAATACGGCGTCCCTTCCCGCCTCCACGAAGCTGTGGATGTCCGGCGCTTCCCCTCCGGCCTCCACGGTCACGTCCTCCGCCAGCCGGATCAGGTACAGCGTGGAATCCACCACCGTCCAGTTCCCGCCCCTGTCCGTCAGGATGACCTGGACCTCCTGCTCGCCCGTCCGGGAGAAGTCCGGCTCCTTCACATAGGACACCGTGACCTGTGTGGCATCGGTGACGCCGGTCACGAAGGCCGATGCGCCGAAAGCCTCCCCAGCCTCCCGCATCACGGGCACGGCCGTAGCCGCAGGCGGGATGGTGTCCTCGACGATCAATGTGCAGCTGTGGGTGAACGGGCCGCTCTTCACCCTCACCTGGTATTCCCCCGGCACCGCGATGTCGAAGGCCTGGCTGTCCTGGGTGAAGACGGCCCCGCTGTCCGCCTGCTTCAAAATGTCCGAGGCAGACACTTCGATGCCTGCCTCCACATGTACCGTCTTGTACGCCAGCCCGTCCACATAGAGCCACGCGCCCGCGCTAAAAAGGACAAGAAGCGCCAGGCATATGATCAGTATCTTCATACGCTTTCCGCTTCCTGCCCTTTGTCCTGAATCAGATTTTCCATTCTTTTTTTGCATGGCTGTCGCCTGATGGCATCCTTTTCCCGTGTCTTTCCTCCAGGGCCGCCCCCCTGACAGCCCGGATATCTTTTCCTATCATAACACAAAGGTTGCCATAAATCAATCACCACAAAAGCCTGCCCACGCCCTTCACCTTGTACATGGCTTCCATGAAATAATAGTCCGCATAGCTCATGGTGAAATGATGCTCCGGGGAATGGTAGGCCGCGCTGCAGTTCTGGACGATGGCGTCGCACCCCCGGCCGAAGTCCGCCCGGGTGTCCGCTATGGCCCGGAGAATCTTCACCGCTGCTTCTTCATATCTGCCGCGCTGCTCCTCAGGCAGATGCCCGGCCAGCTCCAGCAGGCCTCCCGCAATCACGCAGGCCCCGCAGGAGTCCTCATAGGCAGGCTCCGGGGGCTGGCGGAAGTCCACGGGGATGATGCCGCTCTCGGGGATGTTCGGCAGGCAGTAATCCGCCACACGCTTCGCCGTATCCAGGTATTCCTGTTTTCCTGTATGCAGATAGCTTATCATGAAGCCGTACAGCGCCCAGCCCTGGCCCCTAGTCCAGGCAGAACCCTCCCCGTAGCCCTGGCCGCCGTGGCTTTTCACCATCCTGCCTGTCTCCGGGTCGAATTCCACGATGTGGCATACGGAGCCGTCCGGGCGGACGAAATGCTCTCTGACGGTGTCCGCGTGCAGCATGGCAATCTGACGGAACCTGGGGTCTTTCGTCTCCTCGCTGGCCCAGTACAGGAGGGAGAGGTTGAACATGCAGTCGATGATGGCCCAGCCTCTGGTGTCCTCCTCCAGGTCGTTCCATGCGCGGATGAACCTTCCCACAGGGTTGAAGCGGCCTGCCAGAAGGGTGGCGGCGTGGAGGGCGATTCTTCTGGAATCCGGGTTCCCTGTGAGCTTATAATCCGCCACCGCCGTGGGCACGAACATGAAGCCCACGTCGTGGTGCAGGCCGTAGAAGTCCGCAAAGCACTGCTCCATCTTCCTTTCCGAGACCCGGGCGATTTCGGCATAGCGCTGCTCTCCCGTGTCCTGGTACAATAGCCACATCATCCCTCCCCAGAAGCCGTTGGTCCACCAGTTCAGGCCATCGTCCATGCGCCACTGCTTCGACAGGTCCGACCTGTCGTCATAGTCCCCGTTCTCATCTGTCCGGTAGGGAATCTTCTCTCCGTTCTTCTCGCTGACCCATGCCATCTTTTCGCGGATTTTCGCTATTACGGCATCTGCCCATTCTTCCTGTCTGTTCATGTCCTTGCTCTCCTCTCTTCCATGCATCTTACTTCAAGCCAGTCGAAATCCGCATATTTTCCAAAGCCCGTCAGATCCTGGCAGCAGATTCCCACCATGGCTCCGGTGAACCACCCCTCCCTGCAGGCCTCGTCCGACAGAAAGCTGGCATTGACGCTGGGGCCTATGTCCTGCGGCACCTCTCCCCGGAATCCGTAGGAGAACTGCGCCTGCGTCCCCCGCAGGGACAGCTGCAGGACAATATCACGTCCTTGTTCTATCGGGATATAGTCCGTCAGGTATTCGTACCTTTTGTTCTCCGCCTTCAGCAGGGTGATGCATTTTCCCACATCCTCATCATGGGAAAGGTGCAGATACAGGTAGTTGTCCGTATCGTACATCAATATCAGCCCTGCCATCTGCTTGAAGACCTCCGGCTCAAACGCCAGGCAGCAGGCTGCGTCCATATGGTACTCCGTGACCCGCCTGGCGATCAGGGTCTGGGCGAAGCGGGAGGCCAGGCCGCTCCGCCCGTACATCCGCAGCCACCCCGGGCGCTCTGTCAGGGAAATATGGCGCTCGTCCATGGGAACCCGCAGGGACTGGTAGTCCAGATGCAGCGTGGGCCCATCGAAATCGTCCCGCGCCAGTACCTCATCGGACAGAGTCTGCGCCTTTTTTGCATCGTCCTCCCTACTGGCTGATTCCGCCCCGCTTTCTGCATTCCCCTGTCTCGCCGCGCTTTTCGGCGGCTCCACCATCTCCTTGGGCACGTTTCCGCCATCCGCCAGCTCCAGCCACCCATCCTCCGTCCAGCGCATCCTCTGGATGGCCGTCTCCCGGCCCAGCATGTAGCGCCTGGCCCCGGCGAAGCGCTCTGCATCCTCAGGATTCCGGTCTTCTGAGGCCCTGCCGCACAGGTGCACCGCGTACCACTCTCCCTCCGGGGTCTCCACCAGGTCGCAGTGTCCGGCCTTCTGGAGCAGGATGTCCTCGTGATGGCGGGAGGTCAGGATGGAGTACGCCTCCCCCTCCTGCCTGCAGGCATCCGCGGGACGATACATCTCGTAGGGCCCCCAGATATCTCTGGCCCTCTGGATGGTCTGCCCATGGGCTTCCCCTGTGCCGGTGTCCGCGCTGAACAGATAATACCAGCCGTCCCGCTTGAAGATATGCGGCCCTTCCAGGAAGATGCCCTCGGCGCGGTAGATGTCCCGCACCGGCCCGACCATCCGCCGCCCGGCGGCATCGAACTCCTGCAGCACCAGGCGGCCTGCGTATTTCTTGGGCACCCTGTGATCCGTCACCATGCTGACCATGTACTTCCGGCCATCCTCATCGTGGAACAGAGAGGGGTCGAAGCCGAAATTGTTCAGCGCCACAGGCTCCGACCAGGGGCCGTGGATATCCTCCGCCGTCACCAGGTAGTTCTCCGTGTCGTACATATTGCAGTAAAAGGCTTTGACTATGGTGTACACCAGATAGAAGACGCCCTTGTCATAGGTCAGGCAGGGCGCCCAGATTCCCTGGGAGGGCCCTACGCCCCGGAGATCCAGCTGGGACGTGCGGGTGAGGGGGTATCCTATCAGGCTCCAGTGGACAAGGTCTCTGGAATGGTGGAGCCGCACGCCCGGCCACCACTCGAAGGTGGACGTGGCGATATAGTAGTCCGCTCCTACCCGGATGATGGACGGATCCGGATGGAAGCCCCGCAGGATGGGATTTTGTATCATGGGAAATTCCTCCTTCTTTGTCTTTCTGACTTTCTGATTCGTTTACTTTTCGCTTACTGATTCGTTTTCTGTTCGTTCTCTTTTCGCTCTCCGTTGCCTTTTCGTGTCTCTTTTTCTATGTTAGCATATTGACAAAATTTTTCCTATTTCCTAAAATGTAATCAACTGATATTTTCTGCAATTCTGCACGTATGCCAGGAAGCTTGGAAGGCACAATATTGCCTGTAGCAGCTTTGAGACACCATATCCAGTATAAGGAAAGGGAATATACGATGATCACAGTGAACGTCTGCGGCTATGATTCCATGCATAAGATGAAGTTCGACCGCTCCTATCCTGACGGCTATGAGGATTACGCCCTGCTGCTCATCAAGACGGCATCCTTCTTCGAAATCGATGGCGAGGTGCTGGACTTCGGGCCCAACACGGTGATAGTCTACGGCGCGGGCTCTCCTGTGCATTATGGCTGCCGGAACCCCCATTACAATGACGACTGGATCCATTTCGAGCTGCAGGGGGAGGACGAGAGGCTCCTGCGCGAGCTTGCAATTCCTGTGAACCGCCCCTTTACGCTCCCCTATCTGGGCACGCTGACGGATTATGCCCGGCTGGTGGTGCAGGAGAAGCTGTCGGCCCGTCCCCACAGCCCTCAGGTCATCGATTCCCTGATGCATGCCCTGCTTCATTCCCTGGCCGACCAGCTGCACGCAGCCCCTGACGGCAATGCGGCCCATAAATATTATTGCCCCATGAGAGAGCTGCGCATGGAGATATTGAATGCCCCCTACCAAAAATGGGACACGCCCCGGCTGGCCCAAAGGCTCCACCTGAGCATATCCCATTTTCAGCATTTGTATAAGCAGTTTTTCGATACCACCTGTGTCCAGGACATCATCCGGGCCCGGGTCAAGTACGCGCAGCTCTATCTGTGCATCTCGGAGATGTCCATCTCCTCCCTGGCGTCATTCTGCGGGTATGACAATGAGCTGCACTTCATGCGCCAGTTCAAAAAGGGCACGGGCATGACCCCCAGCCAGTACCGGGAGGCCCACCGCAGGCAGGGCGGGGAGAGGCGCCTCATTTGAACAAGGTCTTGAACAGCCCTCTCTTCAATACCTGGGCCCCTGTGTTCAGCAGGGTGCGCTCAATCTGGTTCCGGCGG
This sequence comes from uncultured Lachnospiraceae bacterium, assembly GCA_947068385.1. Classification (GTDB taxonomy): domain Bacteria; phylum Bacillota; class Clostridia; order Lachnospirales; family Lachnospiraceae; genus Acetatifactor. The sequence goes on along the minus strand of CAMTBF010000022.1, from coordinate 7,469 downwards.
CGCTCCGCGTCCTTCTCCTTCCTGCGCTCCCTGGCCTCTTCCTCCCTCTCCCGCTTCCTGGCGGCGGCCTCCGCTTCCTTCTCCTTCTTCTTCCGGGCGGCCTCCTCCTCTTTCGCCTTCTGCTTCTCGAATTCGGCCCGCTCCTTCTCCAGCTGGGCCCGCTCCGCGTCCAGCCTGGCCTGTTCCTCGTCCCGCTTCGCCTGCTCCTGGAGGACTTCGTAGGCGGACTCATTGTCTACAAACTTGTCGTATTTCCCCATGCCGTCAGCCGCCATGCAGGCTGTCCTGACGCTCTCCTCCACAGGCCCCATGAAGCTCTGGGGGCAGATGACCGCCGTATGCTGCACCATGCCGGGCACGCCCTTCTCGTCCAGGAAGGAGGTCAGCGCCTCCCCCACCCCCAGCTCCATGATCACATCCTCCGTCTTGAAGGCGGGGTTCGCCCGGAAGGACTGGGCCGCTGCCCTGACGGCCTTCTGCTCCCCGGGGGTGTAGGCCCGCAGGGCATGCTGCACCCGGTTGCTCAGCTGGGCCAGCACGCTGTCTGGGATGTCCGCCGGGTTCTGGGTCACGAAGTAGATTCCCACGCCCTTGGAGCGGATCAGCTTCACCATCTGCTCGATTTTGGCCACCAAAGCCTTAGGCGCGTCTGCGAAGAGCATGTGGGCCTCGTCGAAGAAGAACACCAGCTTCGGTCTGTCCAAGTCCCCCGCCTCGGGCAGGCGCTCGAAGAGCTCCGCCATCATCCACAGCAGGAAGCTGGCATAGAGGATGGGGCTGCGCACCAGCTCCACGCTGTGCAGGATGTTCACCATGCCCCGCCCGTCCGCGTCCCTGCGCATCCAGTCCAGGATGTCCAGGTCGGGCTCCCCGAAGAACAGGTCCCCGCCCTGGTTCTCCAGGGGCAGCAGGGCCCGCAGGATGCCGCCCACGGACTGGGCGGATATGTTCCCGTATGTAGCGGCGTACTCTGTCCTGTGCTCCGATACGAAGTTCAGCACCGCCCTCAGGTCCTTTAAGTCGATCAGCAGCAGCCCCTTGTCGTCCGCAATCCGGAACAGGATGTTCAGCACCCCCTGCTGGGCAGGGGTCAGCCCCAGGATCCCGGACAACAGCTCCGGCCCCATGTCGGACACGGTGGCCCGCACGGGATGGCCTTTTTTCTGATAGATGTCCCAGAAGCACACGGGATACCCGCAATACCGGAAGCCCTCCCGGATGCCGAACCTATCGATGCGCTCCTCCATGCCCTCATTCGCTTTCCCCGGCATGGCAAGCCCGGACACGTCCCCCTTCACGTCGCAGAGGAACACCGGCACCCCCGCATCGGAGAAGGCCTCCGCCATCACCTTCATGGTGATGGTCTTGCCCGTGCCGCTTGCCCCTGCGATCAGCCCGTGGCGGTTGCTCATGTTCAGCGCCATGTCCACCCGCCCGCCTTCCGCCAGGCCCATATAGATCTTACCGTCAGTATACATTTCCCCTCATTTCCGCCGCTGCCAGGGTCATGGGCATTTCCCTCTCCTGCCCTGTGGACAGGAGTTTCCCGGGCTGTGGCTTAAGAATCCGTGACTGTCAACTACAGCAAAATCATAATACGCATCCCCGGAAAAAGCAAGCTGTTTTTGCCATGCCCGCCGCCGGAACCGCCTAACTCCCCTCAATCCGGGGATTCGTACTTCTCCTCCCTGCCCACCTCTTTCGCCACCACCACAAAGCGCCCGTCCTCCACCTGGTAGGAGCAGGTGGACAGCGTCAGGAAATGATCCCCCAGCTGGGCCGTCACCCCTGTGTCGTACAGGGACAGCTCCCGGATGCCGTCGTAGAAATAGTTGAATTCCATCTCCGTGTCCGCATGGAAAAAGTTGTAATACTTGAACACCATGTCCGTGGGATAATACACCTGGCTATAGAAGACGGCTACGACTTCGTATTCCCTCTTTTCCGTCTTCGTATAGACCTCCATGCGCTTATGCTCCGCGCCATACGCCTCGTCCTCATACTGCATCAGGCCGCCGAACATAGTGCCTGCTTTCATATTATGTCCATGGATGATGAGGTTGGTGGTAAGGTTCTCCCCGTACAGCGGGCTGTCCGTGTCCAGGATCAGGCACCCTGCCTTGTCCTCGTTCCCGTCGAAGTCCCGCTCCAGATAATAGTTCTCGTCCTCCGGGGTCTGCATGGCGGGATAGTCGATGGCCGTCCCGTCCACTGTCAGCCACAATGCCATGTCCCCGTTCCGGGCGAAGAGGTCCCCGTAGGGGTTCTTCTCCAGGGGCTTGCCCGTGGCTGCCGGGGCCTCGGTAGGCCGGGCCTCCGGCTCCTCCTCAGTCTCCTCCGGCTCCTCCGCCTCCAGCGATACCCCCCGCAGCTCCTCCATCTTCGTCTCCGATTCCATCTCTTCGCTATAGAAGTCCCGCAGCAGCCACACCAGCGCCGCCGCGGCTGCCACTGCCACCGCGATGCAGATGCCCGCGATGACCTTCCATCTGTCCACGGGCGTGTTTTCTCTGTTCTTATCCATGTAATCTCTCCTTCTCCCTGTCCGTCCTCCGGCACTCCCTCTCGCATACCGCGATCACCAGGAAAACAAACGGCGTGGCCACCACCTGCCCGAAGCTGAAGAACTGGTTGGCCCCGTAAGCCGCCACTGCCATCATGCCTGCCGTCATCCGCGGGTTCCCCTCGCGCCGCTTCCAGAACCTGGCAAATGCCGAAAGGAAGAAGCCCAGATAGGCCGCGGCCCCCAGGATGCCCTGGTTCACCAGCATGTTCAGCCATTCGTTGTGGGCGTTGGCGTATATGGCTCCCTCCTCCCACGAAATCGGCGCCTGCAGGGCAAAGGATTCCTGTTCATAGAAATACCTGGCGAAGCAGTCCGGCCCCACCCCATAGAGGCAGCCCGTGAAGCCGCTGCGCCAAAACCCCTTCCATGCAGCCGTCCAGACCGCGCCCCGCCCGCTTCCCCAGCCGCTGTCGAACCGCAGGAAGGAGAATCCTCCGAAGAATCTCCAGACCTCATCCGATATCTGGCATCCCGCGAACACCAGCACGGCCCCGATCCCAAGCGCTGCCGCTAGCACCGACACGGCCTTAAGCATCCTGCCGTCTTCCAGATAATTCCTGCCCGTCCTGCCCTCAATCAGCCTCAGTGCCACGGCGCCCACCGCCAGCAGCCACAGCAAAATCCCCCACCAGGGCGTGAAGATACTCTCCACTATCTCCTCCATGTCATAGGGCAGGATCAAGTCCATCCGGGTCAGCCATGCCAAAAAACTGAACAGCGGCAAGAGCAGCACAACCTCCAGAAAGCGCAGAAGCGACCGCATCTCCTTCAGGGAGGCGAACAGGAGGACCGCATACATGGCCCCCAGGGCCACGACCCCGCTGGCGCTCCCCTGCAGGACAATGGCCGCCGTCCCCACAAAGGCCGCGGCCCCTGCGGGAATCCGCTTCCACCCTTCCCCCGCCCAGAAGCAGTACAGCAGGAGAGGGACCGCCACCACCAGGTAGCCGCAGTACCAGTTGATGTTCCCAACGGTGGAAAGGAGGTTCCTCCGGTTCCACTCCCACCAGTCCATCCCCTCATAGGTGCCCAGGGGATCGTATCCCATGCGGTTCAGGAGCCCCAGCAGGCACACCGCGGTGACGGAGATCCAGACAATGCCGGAGACCATCTTCTCCCTCTCATGCCACCGGCTCACCAGGAAATATCCCCCCACCAGGAAAAGCTGCGTCAGCAGCCCCATATACCAGCCGGAGAAGCCTGTAAGCGCCGTGTCCTTATAGGCGCTGAACAGATAGGACAGCACGGAGAACAGCGCGAAGCAGATTGCAAAGCAGTCCGTGCCGGAAAGCCTGCCCCATGTCCCGCTCCTCTCCCTCCCGTCCTCCCCCGGGGGATGCCCTCTGTGCCGCCACCTGTAGATGCCGGACACAGCGGCGCCGGACAGCCACAGCAGCAGGAAGATCACCGACACGCTCCGGAAAAACAGATATTTCGCGTCGGCCAGCATATAGAAGCCGTCCCGCATATAAAGCGGCAGCGCCGCTAAGATCAACAGCAGATATGCAGACGCGACCGTCTTCTGAAAACCTGCGTATTTCATCTCCATTTATCCCATCCTCCGGGCCTTTCTACCGAAAAAAGGAGGGGGAAAGATGACTTTCCTCCTCCTTTCATAGCTTTGCCTGCCTAAAGATTATGCTCTCTTCTTCTTGTTCAGGGCAACTGCTGTCATAGCCAGAGCCGCAAGGCATACGGTCACTGTCACGGGCACTGCCACAGGAAGCTGGTCACCGGTCTTGGGGACGGAATCCTTCGCCGTGGATCCTGCTGCCGTAGGGAACACTCCCTTGGGCGCATAGATGACGGTATAGACAGAGAACTGGTCAGTGCTGATCGTGATGGTGTCAGGATTGCTGTCCAGATCCGCCAGGTTCGTCAACACGCCATTGTGCTCGCGGATGACCATGAAGTCATAGGTATTTCCATCCTGGGCCTCGGGCCTCTGCAGCACGATGCTGATCGGAGCGCTGAGCTGCGCCACGTTCCTGCTGTCATTTCCCTTCCATGCAACCATGGAAATGTCAATCGAGTAAGCAGCCTGCCCGCCCAGGGACATGGCTCTGTTCACGGCTGCCTGGGACAAGCCCCAAGGGGAAACTGTGGGCACCAGGGTCTCTCCGGCTGCCAATCCGGCCAGCCCGCTCACTCCCGGGGTGGTGATCGCTACGCCAAATCCGGACTGGTTGTTCACGGTTATCGTACTTCCTACAGGTGCCGGTACAGTCACAGCCCCGCTCCCGCCTGCAGGCCTCTGGGTATTGTTGCCGCTGGCTGTGGGCTGGTTCTGGGACGGCGGTGTCGTAGTCGGCGGTGCCGGAGTCGATGGCGTCGTGTTGTTGCCGGTGGCGGACACAACCATCGAAGGCAGACCTGCCATGTCGGACAAGGCCGGAGAAATGAACATCGCAGCCGTTGCCATTGCCATCGTCAAGGCAAGAAGAACACGTTTTTTCATTTTCTTTCCCTCCTGGAATAAGTAAAATTAGACATAGGAAATATGCCTTACTGAATATCTATTTTACCCCCCCGAGGAAAAAGTCAAGCCTTTTTGAAAAATTTGGGAAAGAAATGTATCCTATTTCGTCTACTGCCGTAGCTCTATGGTATTGCTCCAGGCCCTCCTGCCGTCCGCGTCCGTCACCTCCGCCCGGATGAAGGTCTCGAAGGGCTGGATTTCGCAGGAGGCCTCCGTGAGACCGCTGCCGCGGACGCATCTGCCCCTGGCCCAGACCGCATTGGAGAAAAAGGAGATGCGCACGGCCGGGGTACAGTTCACGGTGACGCGGCTGCCCTCCCGGCGGAGATGGATTTCCGGGCCCTGGGTGGCGTAGAACGCCTTCCTCCGAATCGCCTCCAGCAGCTCGGCATCCGAGGCCTCCGGGCTGCATGCCAGCATGATATAGGAGGCCGTCTCGTCCTCCCCGTTGTAATAGTGGGTGTCGTCATCGGCGAGCAGGGGGTACAGCCGCCCCCGGCAGGCCGATGCGTCCACGAAATCCCCGGAATAAGGCCGGGAGGACTCCCCCGCGTCCGATACCGTGTTGTAGATTTCCGTGGCCCCGACTCCCTCCAGCCCCTTCGTCTGCTCCACCGTGTTCAGCGACCATGCCGGGTGGGCCAGCACCGCTATGCCGCCGCAGCCATTGATCTCATCGATTATGGCCTGGGGGCCGGCCTCTCTGTGGATGCGCGGCTCCCGGCCGCAGCCCAGCGCCAGGATATGGTACACTCCCTCCGCGCCGTTGGCGCCGCCGATATTGTACTCCGCCCCGGAGAGGATGCGCAGGCCGCCGATTGCTCCGCTTTCCCGGTATTTCCAGTGATCCGTAATGGCGATGACGTCATAGCCCGCCTCCCGGTATATGGCCGCGGCCTCCTCCGGCGTCTTATGGCCGTCGGACTGCGTGGTGTGGAGGTGGAGGTTGATCTTCAGCCTGTCTGTTCCGAACATGTCTTTTATCATGGTTTTGTCCGCGCCTTTCTCTTTAATGGGAGATGTGCCTTCCATTACACCTCCCCGTACATCCTTGCCATGTAATGCCTTGCCCTCTGGCTGTTCTCCGGCCTGGTCTCTTCCAGCAGAGCATGGATGAAAGGCTTGTGCTCCTTCATAAATTTTAAGATTGGTTTGTAGTCCATCTCTCCCTGCCCGCATCCTGTGGAGAGCAATTCTCCGTCCCGCATCACGCAGTCCTTCAGATGGATTGCCGCCACATCAGGCCCCAGCAGTTCGATGGCTTCCTCTATGACTGAATCCTTTTCTCTGTAATTTTCCGCATCCAATAGGTTCACCGGGTCGAATATGATCTGCAGGTTAGGGGATGCTATCTCATCCAGCACCCGCCTCGCTCGCTTCGGCGTGCTTACGATATGACGGTAGACCGGTTCGATGCCTATCACTACGCCCATTTTTTCCGCATAGGCGACAACCGGCCTCAGGTTTTCCATGAAAGTAAGCAATGCGGCCTCTGTATGGCACTGGGGCGTATAGCTATAGGACTCATTCGGCGCCCCTGTTTCCGTGCCCACCATGCCGCAGCCCAGCCATGACGCAAAGCGGATGTGGGCCAGGTAATGACGGATCGTCTCCGCCAGCTGGCCTTTATCCGGATTAGCCAGATTCAGGTAGCAGCCAAGCACAGCGATATCCACCTGGTTCCGTGCGAACACGTTCTTTATGTACATGGCAAGCCCCGGCGTCAATGCCTCGTCCGTGGTAGGGAACTCGTCAATCAGCTTGGACAAAGCCAGCTGGCCGCAGGCGAAGCCCATTCTGTGCACATCCGCGATTCGCTCCTCGAAAGGGAGCTTTGCCGTGTCATGTAATCTAATCCCTAATTGCATAGCTTATTCCTCCGTTTTTATCCGTTTTCTGACCTGAACTACCTCTCTCTTTTTCCGCATTTCTCGTCCGATTGCGCTTCGCCCAATTCATCCGGCCGACGTTTATCATCTGCTGTCTTCTGTCGGGCATTGTGGCTTCTCCTCTTTTTTATGTGAAAACAGTATAGCACATATTTTCTGTCTGTTCCATCCTTATTTGATGCTTTTTGAAGGTGTCATAAATTTCGGATATGGAGTTGTTGGGGCTGTAAATCTGTGTTAAACTAATGATAGAAAGCTTTCAGAAAGGGGGCTTCCAAAGCATGGACGACACTGTAAAGCTGCCTGTGGGCATCGACAATTTCAAAGAACTCCGCACAGAAGGTTTCTACTATATCGATAAGACCAGCCTGATAACAGAGCTACTGCACAATTGGAGCAAGGTCAATCTGTTCACACGGCCCCGCAGGTTCGGGAAGTCCCTGAACATGAGCATGCTCAAATGCTTCTTCGAGTACGGCTGTGATGGCCGCCTCTTTGAAGGGCTGGATATCGCCAGGGAGATCGGAAGAGCGTC
>CAMTBF010000021.1 GCA_947068385.1 uncultured Lachnospiraceae bacterium | reverse complement strand
TTTTCCCTACTCTCTTTTGAGTAAAAAAAATCGGTCCCGGATCATCAATGATAATATGATGGGATTTGAGATTGACAAAATCTGGGTTCTGCTATATACTTGCATTAACCTACTTAATAGATAGGTAATAAAGGACAGGAGACAAGAATATGAAAAAAATCTATACATCCGCCGACCAGCTGATCGGCAGGACTCCCCTGCTGGAGCTGGCGCACATCGAGAAGGAGGAGGGCCTGGAGGCACGGATCCTGGCCAAGCTGGAATACCTGAACCCGGCGGGCTCCGTGAAGGATCGGGTGGCCAAAGCCATGATCGACGATGCCGAGGAGAAAGGCCTTTTGAAGCCAGGCTCCGTCATCATCGAGCCCACCTCCGGCAATACGGGCATCGGCCTGGCCTCCGTGGCCGCAGCCCGGGGCTACCGCATCATCATCGTCATGCCGGACACCATGAGCGTGGAGCGCCGCCAGCTTATGAAGGCCTATGGCGCGGAGCTGGTGCTGTCCGAAGGGGCGAAGGGCATGACAGGGGCCATCCAGAAGGCCGACGAGCTGGCAAAGGAGATCCCGGGCAGCTTCATTCCGGGCCAGTTCGTGAACCCGGCCAACCCTGCCGCCCACAGGGCCACCACAGGCCCGGAGATCTGGGAGGACACGGAGGGGAAGGTGGACATCTTCGTGGCCGGCGTGGGCACCGGCGGCACCCTGACGGGGGTGGGCCAGTACCTGAAGGGCCAAAATCCCCAGGTGAAGGTGGTGGCCGTGGAGCCCGCCTCCTCCCCTGTGCTGAGCCAGGGGCGTTCCGGCGCACACGGGATCCAGGGAATCGGTGCCGGATTCGTGCCGGAGGTGCTGGATACCCGGGTCTATGACGAGGTCATCGCGGTGGAGAATGAAGACGCCTTTGCCGCAGGCAGGCGCATGGGCAGGAGCGAGGGCGTGCTGGTGGGCATCTCCTCCGGCGCTGCCGTGTGGGCCGCCGTCCAACTGGCCAAGCGCCCGGAGAACAGGGGGAAGACCATCGTGGCCCTGCTGCCGGATACAGGGGACCGGTATCTCTCCACGGCCATGTTCGCGGAGTAGGGGATGAAAAAAAGCCATGCCAAGGGGCTGCCCCCCCTGACATGGCTTTTTATGATATTGCGCTTACTGCGCCCCGCTCTCCTTCCCGGAGATGACCACCCCGTCAAAGGCCATATAAGGCAGCACGCTGCTGCCGTTCTCCACGGTCTCCCGGGAGATGGCCACCAGGCTGTTCAGAAGCTGGGCCAGGTTGCCGCTTATCATGGTCTCGCTGACCGCCCCTTTGATCTCCCCATCCTCCACCAGGAAGCTGTTCTTGGCCACGCCGGAGAAATCCCCGTTGACGCTGGGATTGCCGCCGGAGAAGCGGCCCACGATGAGGCCCCTTTTGATGGACTTTACCATGTCCGCGTAAGGCGTGTCCCCGCCCTCCACCACCAGGGCGAAGGAGGAGTTCCCGGCGGGGGCGAAGCCGGACTTGTTTGCCACATACAGGGAGAGGCAGAAGGACTTCAGCACCCCGTCCTTGATGAGGTCATAGTCTTTCGACCGGAACCCGTCCCGGGTGAACCTCTCGCCGCAGACTATGCGCCTGTCCCCCGGGCACAGGGAGAGGGTGATGCGGCTGTCCGCCACGGATTGCCCCAGCTTGTCCAGCCAGATGCTGGTCCTGTCCAGGATGCATCCGTCCGAGGCGAAGTTGCCGATGATGTTTCCCAGGAAGTCCGGCAGGCTGCCGGGGGTCAGCAGGATGACGCCCTGGAATTTCCCCTCCACCGGCACGGTGGAAAGCTGGGCCTCGGTGTCGGCCAGATCCTTTTCCAGGGAGCCCAGCTCGATGAAGGGCCTGTCCAGCCTGTCCGTGCAGATGTCGCTGCCGAAGAAGGAGGTGGCGGCGTCGCCCTCGTGGGCGGAGAACATCAGGGAGACGGCATAGGCCCCCTGGAAGGCCTCGAATTCCGTGCCGTTGGTATTGCGGTAGATTTTGTGCGTCTGGTCGTGGCTTACGATCATCTGCTCCATGAGGATCTTCGGATGCCTCTCCCGGATGTCCCGCATCAGCTCCCTGGTGCGCTGGAAGAACAGGTCGATGTCGGGCTCGTAAGCGCCGTCCCGGAAGGTCCCGCTCTCCTGTGCGGGGGCGATATCGTAGGCTTCGTCGGCCACGCCGGACTGGGCGGACTTGAGGCAGTCCCGGACGGCGGCTTCTATGGCGCTGTCATCGAACTGGTTCGTGGAGGCAGAGCCTTTTTTCTGATCCTTGTATGCAGTGACGGACAGGCTGTGGCCAAAGAGGGTGCGGAACAGGGAGAACTCCCCGCCATCCACGTTGAACTCATGGGTCTGGGTCTCCGTCACGGTGTACTGGGCTTTGTCCGCGCCCGCCTCCCGCAGGCGCTCGCCTGTCTTATGGGCGATCTCCCTGATGTCTTCCTGAATGCTCTTTTCCATATGAATGCTATTATCCATGATTAGCGACCTCCTATCATTACCTTGCAGCGCAGGGCGGGCCCGCCCATTCCCACGGGCATGGGCTGCTTCTTGCCGCAGAATCCTGAGCTTGCCCATTCCATCGTATCCGATACCATGTCCACGGTCTTCAGCATGTCGAAGGCCACGCCGGAGATGGTGGTGTCCAGAAGGGCCCGGCCCAGCTTGCCCTTCTTGATCTCATAGCCCATGCTGACGCCGAACATGAACTCCCCGGTGGTGTCGGCCTGTCCGTTGGTGGTGTCCAGCAGGTAATAGCCGTCCTCCACGGAGGCGATGATGTCCTCCAGCTTATCCTTTCCCGGGAGGACCGCGGTATTGCGCATGCGGATCAGCGGCTCATCGGAGAAGCTCCAGGCCCTGGCATTGCCCTGGGGCTTCATGCCGAAATGCTGGGCGCTCTCCCTGCTGTGCATATAGCCCTGGAGGATGCCGTTCTGAATCAATACCGCGTCCTCGGCGGGGGTGCCCTCGTCGTCTAAGTACACAGGCAGCGGCGTGGGCGCTCCGAAAGCGGTGTGGGCGAAGTCCACCAGAGTCACCAGGTCGGATGCCACCCGCTTGTGGAGCGCAGGGCCCGCCACGGAGCCGCCCAGCACCAGGTCCGCCTCCACCGTATGCCCCACCGCCTCATGGGCCAGCATGCCGGAGAGGAAGCCGCCCAATACTACGGTCTTGTAGCCGGCCTGGGCATGGACGCCCTCCCGCTTGTGCATGAGCTTCTCGTACAGGGCGTCTATCTGGGGATAGAGCAGGGCCGGATCGGTGAAGTTCTCCGAAAAGATGCCGGAGCCGCCTACGGGATGGAAGAGCTCCAGGGGGCTGCCGGAGGTGGACTCCGCGCCCAGGACGATGTACACATGGCTCCTGGGGGCGCAGATATGCCCGTCACAGCCGTCCGAGGTGCAGACGATCTTCTCCATGGAATCCTCGGAGACTATCACCGACCGGCTGGAGAGGTTCTTGTACTTCCCGGCGATGTAGGCGTCCAGGGCCTTTGCGAATTCTATGTACTGCTTCTGGTCCGTGTCCTGGATGGCCCTGCCTGCGGGCACATCGCTACAGGGGATGACGGGCAGAGGCCCCTTGCCCCTGCCTACATGGCGGTCCATGAACAGGGCGTTCGCTACGGCGGCCCTCAGCACCTTCTCCGCGGCGCTGCCGGAGCATTCCGCCATGGAAGAGAAGCCGTATACGCCGTTCTGGTAGACCCTGGCGCTGATGCCCAGGCTCTCCGAGCGCTCGTTACCGGTGAGGTTGCCCTGCACCAGGCTGACCCGGCGGCTGCGGCTTTTCTGCTCCCTCAGCTCGGTGTGGGCACCGGTGGGAAAGAGGGATTTCTTATCTGAGACATGATTTTCTAGCACTTTCGTTTCCTCCGTTTTTTATTGTTATATAGGCATTATAGCAGATTCGGAAGCGGTTGGGGCACATGGGAGGAAAACTTAAGAATTTTACCTCAAAAAATTTCCCCCTTGACAGCCGACCGAATATTCTTTATAATGCATTTAATTTCATATTCAAGCGATTGATATCAGAAAAGCAATGACAAGAAGAAGTAGCACAAGCTGGAACGTACAGAAAGCAGCCGGTGGATGAGAGGCGCATGGGAAGGCTTTGTGTGAATACATCTTTGAGCTTCGCACCGAATGTCCCGGGGGATTAGTAGGCTGCGACGGTTCCCGCACCCGTTATCGTGCTAGGGTATCACCCACCGCATCCTTGCGTGGACGTACCCGAAGAGGCAGGCGGCGGAATCCGTCTGTGAACATTAGGTGGTACCGCGAAAGCATTGGCTCTCGTCCTTTTGGAAGGATGGGAGCTTTTTTGCGCTTCGCGCAGGCCCGCTCTCATTGCTCTTATCCGCTTGAGATGGAACGCAAAATATTCATGAGCCGCGCAAGGCGGCAGAAGGAGAGGGCAATGGAAGCAAAAGAGGTAACAAAACAGGTGCATCACCAGATGCGCGTCATCACCCAGGGCGCCACAGAGCTGATCGGGGCGGAGGAGCTGGAGCGGAAGATCGCCCGCAGCATCCGCACCGGAAGGCCCCTGACAATCAAGTTCGGCATGGATCCCAGCGCTCCGGACATCCACCTGGGCCATGCGGTCACCCTGCGGAAGCTGAGGCAGATGCAGGATCTGGGCCACGCAATCGTCATCGTCATCGGCGACTTCACGGCCAAGATCGGCGACCCCACCGGCCGCAGCAACGGCAGGAAGGCCATGACAGAGAGCCAGGTGCTCCTGAACGCCCAGACCTACCAGGAGCAGATCTTCCGCATCCTGGACCGGGAGAAGACCCAGGTGCGGTTCAACGGGGAATGGCTGGAGGTGCTGAACCTGGACGAGGTGCTGCGGCTGGCCTCCACCATGACCGTGGCCAGGATGCTGGAGCGGGACGATTTCCAGAAGCGGTTCCGGGGCGGGATTCCCATCGGCCTCCACGAATTCTTCTACCCGCTGATGCAGGCCTACGATTCCGTGGAGCTGGAGGCGGACGTGGAGCTGGGCGGCACGGACCAGACCTTCAACATCCTGCTGGGCAGGAGCCTCCAGAGGGAGCGGGGGCAGGAGCCCCAGGCGGCGCTGTTCATGCCCCTGCTGGAGGGGCTGGACGGGGTGGAGAAGATGAGCAAGAGCCTGGGCAACTACATCGGCGTCTGCGAGGACGCCCGCACCATGTTCACCAAGGCCATGCAGGTGCCCGACGCCCTGATCGTGAAATACTTCGAGCTGGCCACGGACATCCCGCCCCAGGAGCTGGACACGCTCAAACAGCGGCTGGCAGAGGGCTGGAACCCCAGGGACTGCAAGCTGATACTGGCCAGGACCATCACCTCCCTCTACCACAGCCCCCGGGAGACGGAGGAAGCGGAACGGTTCTTCAAGGAAGCCTTTACCAACAAGTCCGTGCCGGAGCAGGTGGACGTGCTGCATGTACCGTGGAAGGAAGGCGCGGCCAAGAAGCAGGCTGCGCCTGAGAAGGACGGCGCTCCGGCGGCAAGTGCCACCTTGTACGACTGCATCCGTCCGCTGACGGCGGCCCGCCTGGTGGACAGCGGCGCGCAGCTGCGCAGGCTGATAGCCCAGGGCGGCGTACAGAAGAACGGCGCTCGGGTGGAGGGCCTGGAGGAGCCCATAGAATCGGGGGATGTGCTGAAGATCGGGAAGCGGAGGTTCATCCGCATCGAGCTGGAGGATCAGCCGGAAAATTGTAAATAAATATTACTAAATCTCTTGCAGTTTTCTCCGTATGAGGGTAGAATAAATCCAAACCGAAAGCCCTGAGGGCCCGTGGGGCTGCGGCTGAATGAGACGTCGGCCCTGAGAGATGAGATATCGGCACAAGAGACCGGTGGGGGCCAGAGGACGGAGGAGAACAGGAGGATAAAACCATGCAGACGACATTGTACATGCTCCAGGAGCAGAGCCCTATCCAGATGATGTCCTACATTCTGCAGACCAGCACGGGGAAGCTGGTGGTCATCGACGGAGGGAACCGGCAGGATGCCGGGAACCTGGTGGAGAAGCTGATCGCGCTGGGCGGGCCGGAGCCCACCGTGGAGCTCTGGCTGCTGACCCATCCCCACTCGGACCATGTGGACGCGCTTCTGGAGATTTTCTCCGGGCCCCATCCGCTGAGGGTAAAAAGCGTCTACAGCCACTTCCTGTCCTACGGATTCTATAAGGCCAACGACTTCCAGGGATGCACGGACGCCAGGACCACGGAGGCGTTCAATGCCTTCGCGGCGGCCCGCCCGGATCTCTGCCACAGGCTGGAGAAGGGGCAGCGCTTCCTGATAGACTCCATGGAAATCAGCGTGCTCCATGTGCCGGAGGGGGAGACCATCCCCCAGAACGTGATCAACAATTCCTCCGTGGTATTCCGGGTGGACGCGGAGGGGCAGAGGATCCTCTTCGTGGGCGACCTGGGGGAGGAGGCGGGGGACAGGGTGCTGGAGACCGTCCCGGCCCAGGAGCTCCGTGCGGATTTCGTGCAGATGGCCCATCACGGGCAGAACGGGGTAAAGAGGAGCTTCTACCAGGCCGTGGCCCCCAGGGCATGCCTCTGGAACACGCCCGACTGGCTCTGGGACAATGACGCGGGAGGCGGATTCGGCACCGGCCCCTGGAGGACAGTGGAGGTGAGGGGCTGGATGGAGGAGCTGGGCGTCCGCCATCACTTCGTCACCAAGGACGGGGAGCAGGCGATCTGCCTGCCCTGCCGCCTTGACTGATAGGAGCCTGGAAAGCCTTGCACGGAGCCTCCCGCTGAAGACCCTACAAAAGCGCCTTCAGCTTCTCCGTCTCCTCCTCGATCGCCGCCTTGTCGATCCTCCGGAACAGGACCTCCACCTCCGGGAGCCCGAGGCCTGCCGGGACGGACTGCTTTTCCCAGCGGTCCGCCACCCCTAACCATCCGCGGACCTTCTCCGAGGAAAAGGGCAGGAAGGGCGCCAGCAGCACGGCCAGGTTCCCGACGATCTGCACGCATTGATAAAGGGTGTCCCCGCAGGCCGCCCTGTCGGCAGTCCTGGCGATCCAGGGCTGCCTGGCATCGAAGAACTTGTTGGCGCTCCTGACGAAATCGAATATCCGCTCCAGGGCATCCTTGAAGGCCCCTTTCTCGATCAGCCTGCCCACGGACACGTACAGCTCCCCGATTTGCCTGTCGATTTCAGGGTCGGCCGTCCCCTCCGGCACGGTGCCGCCCAGGTACTTTTTGATGAACGTCAGGGAGCGGTTTACGAAATTCCCATAGCCTCCCAGCAGCTCCCCATTATGGCTGTGGACGAATTCCCGCCAGGAGAAGTCCGCGTCCTTCTTCTCCGGGCCGTTTGCCAGGAAGAAATAGCGGATGGAGTCGGCCTCGTAATGCGCCAGCAGATCCTTCACCCAGATGGCATAGTTCTGGCTGGTGGATATCTTCCGCCCCTCCAGGGTCTGGTACTCGCTGGACACGATTCTGTCCGGCAGATGCCATCCCCCGCCGTTGCCCAGCAGAAGGGCGGGCAGGATGATGGTGTGGAAGGGGATGTTGTCCTTTCCGTGCACATAATAATGGAGGGCGTCGTCGCCCCAGAGCGCCCCAAAGTCCGCGCCCCGGTTCTCCGCGGCTGTCCTGCTGGCGGAGAGATACCCCAGCACGTTCTCCGCCCAGATGTAGATGGTCTTGTCTTCATACCCTGCCCTGGGGACCGGTATCCCCCATTCCAGGTCTCTGGTCAGGGCCCGGTCCCGCAGGCCCTCCCGGATATATCTGTCTGTAAAGGCAATGGCATTCTTCCGCCATTCGGGATGGGCGTCCACCAGGGCCTGGAGCTGGCTTTCCAGACGGGAGATGGCGATATAGAGATGCTTCGCGTTGCGGAAATCTATCGGCTTCCCGCAGGTGGCGCAGACCGGATCCATAAGGGCCTCCGGCTCCAGCACCGTGCCGCAGGCGTCGCACTGGTCGCCCCTGGCCTCCTTCCCGCACCGGGGGCATCTCCCCAGCACGAAGCGGTCCGCCAGGAAGGAGCCGCAGTCCTGGCAATAGGCCTGGGGAGCCTCCTTTTCGTAGACATACTCGCTCTCGTATAGTTTCCTGTGGAATTCCGTCACGAAGCGCTTGTGCTCCTCAGAGGAGGTCTTCGTATATACGTCATAGCTGAAGCCCAGCCTCCGGAAGCAGTCCGTAAATTCCGCATGATAGAAATCGCTGATTTCCCGGGGCGTCCTGTTCTCCTGCCTTGCCCGGATGGCCACGGGCGTCCCGTGGCAGTCGCTCCCCGACACGAAATACACATTGTCCCCCACCGCCCTGTGATACCTTGCCAATACGTCCCCGGGCAGCAGCCCCGCGATATGGCCGATGTGCAGGGAGCCGTTTGCGTAGGGCCATGCCCCGCCGATTAAGATATTCTTTCCCATTTTCCTTACCTCGTTTCTGAATTTAGAGTGATAGTGCCCTGTTGTCCCTTCTGTGCTCACAGCATTTTCTCCATGAAAAAAGCCCTCCTCTCTGAAAAATTTCTTTTTCAGGGACGAGAGCAAGGAATTGCCTTAAAGGTTCCCACGCTTCGTGTTACCACCCTAAATTCGCCCATGCCTCACGACCTGGGCCTCATCGGCTGCGGACGAGAAATGACTCATCGATAGCCTGGCACTGTAACGGGTGCGCCCGTCGCAGCCTTGGCCCAGGGGGCTTCGGTGCGCGGCTCCGAGACCATGTTCGGCAGTCCCTTCAGTGCCTGCTCTCACCTGTCCAGGCTCTCTGTGACCTATCTGACCGCTTACTCTTCTCTTCACAGCCTTTGCTTTTGATAGAAAAAAGCATACCGCTGATTCCATGCTTTGTCAATGCCTTTTTGCGCCGAAATTCAGCCGATGTTCAGCCCAATGTTCAGCGTTGCCGAAATCGGCCGAAATTCACGGCGAAAATGAGGCCCTAAATTGACGGCCTGCCGGAAAAGGTATATGATAGCAGGGGAGGGCAGAGACATGTACAAGATAGCAATCTGCGACGACGAGGACGCGCTGATCGGCGAGCTGCGGGAGAGCCTGGAGCGGTACGCGGCCGAGACGGGGAAGGAATTCAGCTACTTCACCTGGCACGACGGGGAGGAGCTGCTGCGGGCCTACCAGCCCGACTACGACCTGATATTCATGGACATAAAGATGGAGAAGCTGGACGGCCTGAAGACCGCGGAGCAGATTCGCCGCATGGACAGCACCGTGGGCCTCATCTTCCTCACGTCCCTGAAGCAGTATGTGTGGAAGGGCTACGAATACGGCGCGGTGAACTACCTGCTCAAGCCCGTGAAGTACAGCGTGCTGAAGATAGAGCTGGACCGGTATTTTGCCAGATACCGGGGAAAGGACGAGCCCTGCCTGCACTTTGCGGGCGACGGCGGGAAATACAGGATACCGTATAAAGACATACGTTACGCCGAGACGGACAGGCGCAATGTCCTGCTGCATTTCCAGGATCGGGCGCAGGTGGTCTACAAGAACATGAAAGAGGTCTCCGCCCTGCTGTGCGCCAACCCCCAGTTCGCCCGCTGTCACCAGAGCTTTGTGGTGAACCTGAACTTCATCAAAGGCATCGAGGGGCTGGAGGCCATCCTGACCACCGGGGAGCGCATCCCGATCAGCCAGCCCAGGCGCAAGGACTTTATGGTGAGGATGGCGGACTACTGGGGGGACATGCTGTGAGGGCCGTTCCGCCCCGGAGCATGTCCCCCCGATATTAGAATCTGTGTTCTGCATATTAAAATCTGCGCCCTGCATATTAGAATCTGCGCCCTCCGTTGCATCTTTCCCCCCATAGGCTATGATGTACTAAGGAACTGTTCAGTTCCTTAGAATTTCAAGCCAGGAGGAACAGATAGACATGGCGATCTTAAAGGCATCCCATCTGAAAAAATACTATGGCAGGGACGAAAGCCTGGTAAAGGCTCTGGACGATGTGAGCCTGTCCGTGGAGAGCGGGCAGTTCGTGGCGATCGTGGGCACGTCGGGCAGCGGGAAGTCCACCCTGCTGAACATGCTGGGGGGCCTGGACGCCCCCACTTCCGGCGCGGTGCAGGTAGAGGACGAGAGCATGGAGAAGTTGACGGCGGAACAGCTCACCGTATTCCGCCGCAGGCGGATCGGCTTCATCTTCCAGAACTATAACCTCATCCCCTACCTCACCGCCTATGAGAACATCGTGCTGCCCGTGCGCCTGGACGGGAAGCAGGAGGATAAGGCGTTCCTGCAGGAGATCGTGCGTTTCCTGGAGCTGGACGGGAAGCTGTCCAACTACCCCAGCCATCTGTCCGGAGGCCAGCAGCAGAGGGTGGCCATCGCGAGGGCTCTGGTGTCCAAGCCCGCCATCATCCTGGCGGACGAGCCCACGGGCAACCTGGACAGCCGCACCAGCGACAAGGTCATCGACCTGCTCAAGACCACCAGCGGCAAATTCCGCCAGACCATCGTGATGATCACCCATAACCAGGACATCGCCCGGAAAGCGGACCTGCGGATCCGCATCGAGGACGGCAGGATCCAGGCGCAGGAGGTGGGGGCATGAGCGGCAGAAAAGTGGCGGCGCGGATGATATCCGCCATGGCAAAGGAGAGCCTGCGGGCCAGCCGGATGCGCAATGCCTTCGTGGCGGTGACCATCGCCCTGGCCTCGTCCCTGCTGACGGTGACCCTCCTCTTCGCCCTGGGCCAGAAGGCGCTGGAGCGGGAGGGCCTGTCCCACAGGCAGCAGGTGAGCTACTATGAGCTTACCCCGGAACAGACCGAGCTGCTTCAGAAGGACGGGCGCATCTCATACCAGATCCAGGTGAAATCGGGCATCCTGTCGGAGACGGAGGGCTTCGGCGTGGTGCCCCGCTATGTCAGCGGCCTCTCCGACCAGATCCAGGCGGGGGAGCTGGAGAGCGGCAGGCTGCCCGAAGCCATGGAGGAAATCGCGGTGCAGGGGGCCATGCTGGAGCGGATGGGCCTGCCGGTGGCGACGGGCGGCAGCGTGACGCTCCGATTCTATGACGGCAGCCAGGAGACCTTCACCGTGTCGGGCATCCTGAAGGGAGACGGCGATGGGAAGCAGTTCAACCTGTTCCTGTCCCGCAGCTATGCCGAGAACGGCAGCCAGTTGAAGAACGTCCCATATGAAGTGCACGCCAGGCTCCGGGACGCGGAGGGCATGTCCGCCGGGGAATGCCGGGAGGTGATGTACGCCATCGGCAGGGACGCCGGGGTGGAGCGCAGATACGTGATGCCCTCCAAGGCCTTCCTGGACTCCCTTTCCTTCAACAGCCAGTCCGTCATGATCTATGCCCTGGTGGGGGCGGTGATCCTGCTGGCCTGCGTCCTGGTGGTCTACGGCGTGTTCTATCTGTCCGTGGTGGGCAGGATCCATCAGTTCGGACAGCTTCGCACCATCGGCATGACCAGGCGGCAGATAAAGAGCTTCGTGTCCAGAGAGGGCAGGGCCCTGTTCCTGCGGGCAGCGCCTGTGGGAACGTCCGTGGGCGGCCTGGCGGGATACCTGATCTTGCCGGAGGGCTTCCGCCTGGCCCATGGGGCTGCGGCCATGGCCCTCGTCCTGGCTTCCGTCTATCTCATCACCATGCTCTCCGTGAGGAAGCCTGCCCGGCTGGCCGCGGCCGTCTCCCCCATGGAGGCCCTGCGCTATGTGCCCCAGGAGACCATGAAGAAGCCGGGGAACCGGAGACAGTGCCGCAGGCTCACCCCCGTAGGCCTGGGGCTCATGAACTTCTCCAGGAACCGGAAGAAAGCGGCCGTCACCATGGCCTCCCTGGCCCTGGGCGGCATCCTGTTCATGACGGCGGCCACCTATCTGTCCTCCTTTGACAAGGCCAGCTTCCCGAGACAGGGCTACTTTACGGACGCGGAGTTCCATATCCTGTATACCCAGGCGGCCCAGGAGCTGAACGGCCACGGGATGGGAGGCCTGCAGACGGAAAACCCCATGGACCGGGAGATGGTGCAGGAGATTCTGGAGATAGAGGGCGTGACGAAGGTGGAGGAGATCAAAAGCTTCGGCGTGACCTACGACTATCCCCGGAAAGACAACTATGGAGACAACGATGTGGTCTACCCCCTGAATCAGGAGGAGCTGGAAGAGGTCGGAACGTACATAGAGGAGGGGAGCGTGGACAGGGAGAAGCTCATGAGCGGCAACTACATGCTCGTAGCGGGAAACGACGTGGCGGAGGAGATATTCGGCTGGAGGTTCACCGTGGGCGAGTCCGTCACCCTCCATTACTTCGACGGCAGCGCTATGGCGGAGAAGGACATGACCATCCTGGGCGTCCTGAACGAGCAGTATACCCATGACCACAAGGGGCTGGAGGGGTGGTTCCTGATGCCGGAGGAGGCCCTCCTGGAGTTGGCGGCCTACCCCAGCCTGAACGCCCACCTGCTGGTGTCCACGGAAAGCGACAAGGAGGAGGCCGTGGGGGAGGCGCTGGCGGAGCTGGTGGCGGCCAGAACAGAGCTTGACCTGGAGACCCTGGCGGACCGGAGGATCGCATATTCCCGGAACGCGGACCAGCTCTTCGGGGCCATCAGCGGCCTGTCCGCCTTCATCATGATGTTCAGCCTCTTAAGCATGATGAACACCCTGATCACCAATATCGTCACCCGCAAGCAGGAGCTGGCCATGCTGGAATCCATCGGCATGGGCAGGAGCCAGGTCAGGGGGATGCTCCTGGGGGAGAGCCTGCTGCTGGCAGGCGTCACATTGGGCGTCACCATGACCGCGGGAACCCTGTGCGGCTATGTGCTATGCCAGCTGCTCTATCAGGGAGGCGCGTTCTACATGGCCTTCCGGTTCCCTGCGGCGGCAGCCCTGGCCTATGTGTGCGTGCTGACGGCAGTGCCCCTGCTCGTCACCCTTGTCTCCATGCGAAGCTTTGCCGGGGAAGAGCTGGTAACCAGGCTGAGAGGGATGGAGAATTGACCTGTCCATGCAGATCGGCATGGGGAGACAGGATTTAGAGGAAGGATTTGGATGACGGGCGGGAACCTGGTGATCCCCGTGGGGGAGCCGCCCCGGGGGATGCGCGGACCGGGTGGTCAGCGCATGTTGGGGCAGCTCTCCCGGGGGATATAGGTGACAGGCATCACCTTGGAGGTGATCCCGCATCCGGCGGCATGTATCTGGCGGTGCATCATCCTGGTGCACTCCGCGGCCACCGCCTCCAGGGGCAGGCTCACCACCGACAGGGACGGGGCGCAGACCTCGCTGAAGTCCAGGGCCGAATCCCCGATGGCGATGAATTCCAGGTTCCCCGGGAAGGGAATCTCCAGCTCCGAGAAGACCCGCAGCGACCCCAGGGCCAGGCCCTCCCGCATATAGAGGATGCAGTCCGTCTCCGGGTGGGCCTTCAGGAGCTGCAGGGTGGTCTCATAACCGCTCCGGCCGGTAGCCTTGCAGCAGTAGACCACGGGCTCCTCCATGCCCCGGGAGCGGCAGGTGTAGGCGAAGAGGTTCCGCCGGATGCTCATGCCGCTGAAGGTGGGCAGGGTGGTGATGACCGCGGGGTGCTTCTTGCCGTGGGAGGCGAAGATCTCCCCGGGGATGGAGCCGATGGAGCGGTCGTCCATGACCACGCTGGAGTACTTCTTGGAATAGCGGTTGTAAAGGATGAGGGGGCGTGGGAACCGGTTGGCCTCCAGATACTCCAGATCCGCCTCCGCCGCGTTGCACACCAGGATGCCGTGGCAGGAGAGAAGCAGCTCCTGCTTCATGGCGGACTGAAGCGCCCCGGGCTTGTAGGGCTGGAGCAGAATCTCGAAGGGCAGCTTGTCCTCCTCGATGGCCGCCTCGATGCCCCGGAAAAAGCGCAGCATGGTCTGGGCCCTGGAGTCCGCCACCCAGAACACCAGGATGCGGTAGGAAAACTGCCCGCCGCCCTTTTTCAGGCTCACCGCCTGGAGATTGGGAAGATACCCCATGCGCTCCGCGATCTGCAGCACCCTCTGCTCCGTCTGGGCAGAGATTTTCCTCTCTTTGGACTTATTGTTCAGGATCAGAGAGACAGTGGTGGGCGACACCTTTGCCTCCCTGGCGATTTCTTTGATTGTGACCATGACCATGCTCCTATCTGCGTATGCCCGTTTTCGTCGGCGGCCCGCCGCAAACCAGGCCACGCCGGTCCTCTCCTATGGCATGTGCCTGGGAAAGAGGGATTCAGGCCGGATGCCCATCTGAGATGAACGATTGAGTTTTCTAATAATATGCTACAACGAAATCCCGCTTTGGTCAAGAGAAACAACCATCTAAATCGCGCGGAAGGGCCTCCACGCCGGAAAAGGATATTTCCTGACAGTGTGCAGGATAAGTCAGGAGATTGACAGGAGGTATGAAAAGGAAGTATAATCAAACGAAAAACTAAAACGTTAAACCTAACATGGCAGAAAGCTGAAACGGGACATCGGAATGGAAGTGCATGAGGAACCGTTGGAGCATGAAGCAGATGCGACAGGGACGGAAGGAGGGAGAGACCCCATGGGAAAAGTGATAATCGGAGGCGGCCAAGGCTTCTGGGGGGACAGCAACGACGCCGCCATCCACATGGTGCGGCACAGCGACATAAACTACATGGCCTGCGACTATCTGGCGGAGCTGACCATGTCCATCATGGCCAGACAGAAGCTGAAGAACCCAAAGGCCGGATATGCCAGGGACTTCCTGGGCATGATGAAGGCCTGCGGCAAGGAGGCTTACGAGAAGGGCATCCGGGTGCTGACCAACGCCGGGGGCATGAACATCGAAGGCCTGGTGGAGGCCCTGGGGGCCCAGGCATCCGAGCAGGGGCTGGCGGGCATGAAGATCGGCTATGTCACCGGGGACGAGATCTCGGATCAGATTCCCCAGCTCCTGAAGGAGGGCGTCACCTTTGAAAATATGGACGATGTGGGAGACTTTAAGGACATCCAGGACAAGGTCTTCAACGCCAATGTCTATTTCGGCCATGAGCCCACGTTGGAATGCTTAAGGCAGGGCGCGGACATGGTCATCACCGGACGCTCCACGGACTCCGCCCTGTTCCTGGCCCCCTGCATGCATGAGCTGGGCTGGGCGGCGGACGACTGGGACAATCTGGCCAGGGGCATCATGGCAGGGCATCTGCTGGAATGCGGCGGCCAGGGCGCAGGCGGGAACTATGACTACGGATGGCGGGACGTGCCCCGGATGGATGAGCTGGGCTTCCCCATCGCGGAGG
This sequence comes from uncultured Lachnospiraceae bacterium, assembly GCA_947068385.1. Classification (GTDB taxonomy): domain Bacteria; phylum Bacillota; class Clostridia; order Lachnospirales; family Lachnospiraceae; genus Acetatifactor. The sequence goes on along the minus strand of CAMTBF010000021.1, from coordinate 918 downwards.
TCAGCGAGGATAATTTCGTCATCACCAAGGCACCGGACTGCGGCGGCATCATCTGCGAGCAGTCCTGCAAGGAGCAGTTCCTCTACGAGGTGCATGACCCGGCCAACTACCTGACCCCGGACGTGAACGTGGACATCAGTCAGGCCACTTTGACCCAAATCGGGGAGAACCGGGTGCGGGTGGGGAACATCCGCGGCAAGCGCAGGCCCGATATGCTGAAGCTCTCCCTGGGATACCACGCCGGATACAAGGTGGCAGGGATGCTGAGCTTCGCCTGGCCGGACGCTTACGAGAAGGCCCAGTACGCCGCTGAAATCATACAGAAGAAAATGAAGCGCAGGAACCTGGCCGCGGAGGAAGTCCGCATCGACTACATAGGCGTAAACGCCCTGCACCTTGGGGTGGCGGAGACAGACCCGGAGAAGCTGAAAGACCTGAACGAGGTGGTGCTGCGCATAGCGATCCGCACGCTGACCAAGGAGGAGGCCTACAAGCTGGTGCCGGAGATAGCGCCTCTGCAGCTCAACGGCCCGCCAGGAGCAAGCTTCTTCGGCGGCAGGGCAAAGGTACAGGAGGTGCTGGGACTGTGGCCCTGCCTGATTCCCAGGGACGCGGTGAAGCTGGAGAGCCACATTTTGGAAGTAGTGTGAAATTCTGGATTCCTGATATAGCTGGATGGGGAGGCTGCTCCCCCACTGACAGAATGGCTCACGCAAAGTATAGGGAAGGCACCCTTTTCTGATTCCTGCGACAGGATGCAGAAGTCCATGTTCGGAATCCAGACCGGTACGGACGTTAGGTGACAAGGCCTTGCGCGGAGCTGAAAACCATAATTTTGACTATCCGAATCAAGGGATAAGGATATTTGATGAGATCGAGATGGAAGGCCAGGCCCTCGAAGATGATGAGATTGAGTTT
>CAMTBF010000020.1 GCA_947068385.1 uncultured Lachnospiraceae bacterium | reverse complement strand
CCGGGTGGCCGGGCTGGAGGCGGGGGCGGACGACTATCTGCCCAAGCCCTTCGCCAGCAGGGAGTTCATCGCCAGGGTCAAAGCGCTCTCCCGCAGGAACGCCGGATATAGGGAGGCGCTCCTGGCCTTCGGAAATCTGGAGCTGGACTGCAACAGGTACATGCTCGGCTGCGGCGGGCAGTGGGTCCGCCTGAACAATAAGGAGTTCCAGCTGGCGGAGCTGTTCCTGCGCCATCCCCGGTTCGTGTTCTCCACCGGCCATCTGATGGACAGGGTATGGGGGCAGGACTCGGAGGCGGGAGTGGACGTGGTCTGGACGTACATCGGATTTCTCCGCAGGAAGCTCAGAGAGATAGGAAGCCAGGTCGAGATCAGGACGATCCGCGGCGCGGGGTATTCACTGGAGGAGATCAGATGCTGAAGAAGATGCAGAGGCGTTTCATCCTGGCGGCCATGGCGGCCTTCAGCACGGTGATGGCGGTGCTGCTGGCGGGGATCAATCTCGTAAACTTTTGCCGGATTACATCCGTCCAGGACGAGATGGCGGCGGACCTCCTGAGCCGGGAGCAGAGGGCTTTCCACAGGCCGGAGGCCCCGCTTCCGCCCATGCCGGATATGCCGGGAGGGCCGGAGGCGGAGTTCACCACCCGCTTTTTTGCCGCCCACTGTGACCCGGCGGGAGAAATCTTGTTCATATCCAGAGACCATATTTCTTCCATAGACGAGAAGCTGGCCGGAGAATACACCCGGGAGATTCTCCGGGGAGAAAAGACGAAAGGATACTACGGGGACTATCGGTATCTTGTAAACAGGGACGAGAGGGGGATTACCGTGCTGTTCCTGAATGTGGCGGGCTCCATGCAGTTCATGCGCTCTCTGCTTTTTGTGTCCCTGGGCATAGGGGCGGGGAGCCTATTGGTGGTCTTTCTCTTGGTGATGTTCTTCTCCCGGTATGCCATCCGCCCCTTTGCGGAGAACATAAAGCGGCAGAAGCGGTTCATCACGGACGCGGGGCATGAGCTGAAGACGCCCATCGCCTCGATCACGGCCAGCGCGGACATCGCGGCCATGGAGCATGAGGGGGATGAGTGGATCGGGAACATCCGGAAGCAGACGCTGCGCCTGGGCAGGCTGGTGAACGACCTGGTGGCGCTCTCCAGGCTGGACGAGGAGACGCCCTTTCCGGAGAAGAGCGATTTCTCCCTGAGCGAGATTGCCTGGGAGGCGGCGGAGCCCTTTGGTGCGCTGGCAGGAGCCAGGGGGAAACGCTTTTCCCAGCACATAGAGGAAGGCCTGATGCTCCACGGGGACAGGGATTCCCTGCGGCGGCTGATCTCCATCCTCCTGGACAACGCGGTGAGGCATTCGGACGAGGGCGGGGAGATCCGCATGGACATCTACCGGAGGCGGGGCAGGGCCTATATCGAGGTGGAGAACAGCTGCGATCTGCCGCGGATACCGGACCTGAACAGGCTGTTCGACCGCTTCTACCGCGTGGACGAGTCCCGGTCTGCCCGAACCGGGGGCACAGGCATCGGCCTGTCCATGGCCCAGGCCATCACCCAGGCCCACGGAGGGCGGATCGAGGCCAGGCAGCCGGACGGGAAGCACATCCTGTTGAGGGCGGTCCTTCCTTTGCTTTGATTCCTTTCTTCCGAAATAAGTTCAAAAAACATACACATTTTATTTCAAGTACATTTCAGGAAGCCCTCTTATACTTTCCATAGACTTTCCACTGAGAATAAGAAAAAGGGAAGACCCGTCCCGCGGCCCGGCGCTGCGGAGCGGGTACAGGGAGGACAGGGATGGAGCATAGGGAGAGCCTTCGCCATGAACTGAAATATCAAATCGCGTATCCCCAGTACCTGGAGCTGAGAAGCAGGCTGCGGACATTGATGCGGGCGGACCCCCACGCAGGCCCGGAGGGCAGATATCTGATAAGGAGCATATATTTTGACAATTTTGCGGACAAGGCGCTGCGGGAGAAGGTGGACGGCATCCCGGGCCGGGAGAAGTTCCGCATCAGGTACTACAACGATGACTTCTCCTTTATCCTGCTGGAGAAAAAGGTGAAGGACAGCTATCTGTGCCGCAAGTACGATGCGGAGATCGCATGGCAGGAGTGCAGGCAGCTGCTGGGAGGCAGGACTGGCTGGATGCGGGGGCATCCGGCGGCGCTGGTGCAGGAGCTGTACGCGAAGATGCGCTATCAGGTCCTGCGCCCCAGGGTAATGGTGTCCTACTTAAGGGAGGCCTATCTCTACCCGCCGGGAAACGTGCGGGTCACCTTTGACTCCCATATCAGGACCAGCCTGTACCATCAGGATTTCCTGGAGGGACATGTGGCGGACATAGATGCCGGAGACAGGCCCCGGGACAGGATACTGGAGATAAAATACGACGCGTTCCTGCCGGGGGTCATAGAGAGCCTGATCCAGACAGGCGGCGTCCGGCAGCAGGCCTTTTCCAAATACCAGGCCTGCAGACGATTCGGATAACAGAAAAGGAGGGAGCTTCAGATGACTTTCAACGACATTTTCAAATCCAGCTTTTTGGAGAGCGTAACGGAATTTTCCCCGGTGGACACCCTGATTGGCATGGCGTTCGCCCTGGTGGTGGGGCTGTTCATCTTCGTGATCTATAAGAAGACCTTTGCCGGAGTCATGTATTCCACGGGATTCTCCATGACGCTGGTGGGCCTGACCCTTGTGACCACCTTGGTCATCATGGCGGTGACATCCAATGTGGTGCTGTCCCTGGGCATGGTGGGCGCGCTTTCCATTGTCCGGTTCCGGGCGGCCATCAAGGAGCCCATGGAAATCGTGTACCTGTTCTGGGCCATCGCGGCGGGCATCGTCATCGGCGCCGGCATGATACCCCTTGCCGTCATCGGCTCTGCCACGATCGGGGGCATACTGTTGCTGTTCGCCAATCGAAAGATACACGAAAATCCGTATCTACTGATCTTGGACTGCACGGATGAGAAGGCGGAGAGCGCCGCGATGGCGCTGGCGGGAAAGTCCGTGGCGCGGCTGGCGGTGAAGTCCAAGACCGTAAACGCCTCGGGGATCGAGCTCACCGCGGAAATCCGGATGAAGGATGGGGAGACCTCCTTCGTGAACCGGTTAAACGGCATTGAGGGGATAAGCGGCGCTACTCTGGTGAGCTACAACGGCGAGTATATGTCCTGAGGCAGGCGCAGCAGACGCTGGCTGCGGGGACAGGGCGGGAAGAGGCCGGCGGGAAGCCGGTTCCGTCATCTGCCCGGAAAGGAAAAGTCATGATTGGCAGCAAATATGCGACGAAGATCGCCTGCATCGCTATGGCGGCGGCCGTCCTGCTCTGCGCCCTGGCGGTGGCGTTCCCCCAGAAGCTTGCGGAAGCGGCAGGCCAGGGGGGCGTCGCCATGGAATATGAGGCGGCGCTGTTCCGGACGGATTCGGTGATGCGGATCGACATACGGATGGAGGGCGATGCCTGGGAGGAGATGCTGGCGGGGGCCATGGCGGAGGAGTATTATTCCTGTGATGTAGTCATCAACGGGCTGGAGGTGAAGAACGTGGGCATCCGGCCCAAGGGCAACACCAGCCTCTCCGCCATAGCCATGGACCCGGACACGGACAGGTTCAGCCTGAAGCTGGAATTCGACCATTATGTGGAGGGACAGACCTGCCTGGGGCTTGACAAGCTGGTCCTGAACAACAATTACGCGGATGCCACGAACATGAAGGAGGCCATCGTATATGACATGTACCAGTACCTTGGGGCGGACGCGTCCCTGTACAATTACGCCGAGATTTCGGTGAACGGTACGTATTGGGGCGTATACCTGGCGCTGGAGGCCGTGGAGGACAGCTTCTTGCTCCGAAACTACGGCGTGGAGAGCGGAAACCTGTACAAGCCCGAGGGGATGGGCATGGGAGGCGGCGGGGACGGCCTGGAACAGCGGGAGACAGGCGGCTTCCCCGGAGGACAGCGCTTCTCCATGGGCTCGGGCGGGGCGGATCTGAATTACACGGACGATGAGCTGGACAGCTATTCCGTCATATGGGACGGGGCAGTGACGGACAGCGGGAAAAAAGACCACAGGAGGGTCGTATCCGCCCTGAGGGACATAAATGAAGGGACGAATCTGGAAGGATGCCTGGACATTGACAATGTGCTGAAATACATGGCGGTGCATACCTTTTCCGTGAACATGGACAGCCTGTCCGGCAGCATGGCCCATAATTACTATCTGTACGAGCATGGCGGAAAGCTGAATGTCATTCCGTGGGATTACAATCTGTCCTTCGGCGGCATGGGGATGGGCATGGGGGCGGGCAGCGGCGCGTCCGGGATGGTCAACGATGCCATCGACACCCCTTTCCAGGGGACGGAATTCTTCGATGCGCTGCTGGAGGATGAGGCCTGCCTTGCGAGGTATCATGGGTATCTGCAGGAGCTGACAGAGGGATATGTGTCGGGCGGGAAGTTCCAGGATGCCTATGATCGGATCCGGAGCCAAATCGACGGGCTGGTGGAGGCTGACCCCACGGCCTTCTACACGGCTGAGGAGTACGGCGCGGCGGCGGAAATGCTGTATCGGACCGTCATGCTGAGGGCAGAGAGCATCCGGGGACAGCTAGACGGCACCATACCCTCCACGGACGCGGGACAGCGGGCAGACGGCTCCGCCCTGGTGGACGCATCGTCCATCGACATTGAGGCCATGGGCGTATTTGACATGGGCGGAGGACGGGATTTTGGGTTCGGCGACGGGGAGATTGGCTTCCCCGGCTTTGGCCAGGAGGATATCCCGGGAGATGGGAGCCTCCCGGGGGACATGCCGGAGGGCTTTGATCCTTCGGATATGCCGGAAGAATGGGGCATGCCCCGGGAGCGGCCGGGCGGAGACGAGGATGCCGGAATGCCCCAGGCGGCGGGAAACCAGCCCAAGGCCTTCCAGCCTGCGAATACAGGCATACAAGCAAAGAATCTGGCCATCTGCGCAGGATGCCTGCTGATAGCGATCATAGCCCTTGTGGCCGCAAAACATTACCGAAGGATGCCGGGTGCGGTTGACTATTCTCCTGATTCCGATTATACTGAGAAAGGAAATTGAAAAAGAACAGGAGGAAACGCTCTATGGCATGGTACGATGAAGCGATTTTTTACCATATCTATCCTTTGGGGCTCACAGGAGCGCCCAAAGAGAATCCCTACACGGAGCCGGTGCACCGGCTGGACACCCTGATCCCCTGGATAGCCCACATCAAGGAGATTGGCTGCAATGCCATCTATATCGGGCCCTTATTTGAATCCGTGGGGCATGGGTACGAGACCACGGACTACAGGAAGCTGGACAGCCGCCTGGGCACCAACGAGGATCTGACGAACTATGTGGCCGAATGCCACAGGCAGGGCATCCGGGTCATCCTGGACGGCGTCTTCAACCACACGGGCCGCGATTTCTTCGCTTTCCAGGACATCCGGGAGAAGCGCGAGAATTCCCCCTACAGGGACTGGTACCGCAATGTGAACTTCTGGGGGAACAACCAGTACAATGACGGATTCTCCTACGAGAACTGGGGCGGCTACGACCTGCTGGCCAAGCTGAACCAATCTAATCCCGCGGTGAGGGACTATATCTGCGACGTGGTGCGGTTCTGGGTGAAAGAGTTCGACATCGACGGCATAAGGCTGGATGCGGCGGATGTGCTGGATTTCGAATATATGAGGGCGCTGCGCCGTGTGGCGGACGAGGTGAAGCCCCAGTTCTGGCTCATGGGCGAGGTCATCCACGGCGACTACACCCGCTGGGTCAATGAGGGCACGCTGCACTCCGTCACCAACTACCATCTGCACAAGGCCCTGTACTCCGGCCACAACGACCACAATTACTTCGAGATCGCCCACACGGTGAAGCGGCTTTACGGCATGGGCGGGAACAGGCCGGACGGATTGAAGCTGTACAATTTCGTGGACAACCACGATGTGGAGCGGATCTACACGAAGCTGAACAACAAGGCCCATTTCGCGCCGGTGCACGTATTGCTTTACACGCTTCCGGGCATCCCCTCCGTCTACTACGGCTCGGAATTCGGCATAGAGGGCAGGAAGGAACGCTATTCGGACGACTCCCTGCGCCCGGCCCTCTCCCTGGCGGACTACAGCGATGCCCTGGAGAAGAACCCCTGCACGCGGCTGATTGCGGCGCTGGGCAAGGCGCGGCAGAGGATAAAGGCGCTTTCCTACGGGGACTATCAGGAGCTGCTACTGACCAACCGCCAGTACGCTTTCTCCAGGAATTACGATGGGGAGTCCGTCCTGGTCACGGTGAACAATGATGACAGCGACTATGTGATGACGCTGCCCGCGGGGAACGCGGCGGAGTATGTGGGCGCGCTGAGCGGCCAGAGGGTGAGCGTGGCCGGAGGCCGCATAGCCGTGAACGTAAAAGCAAATTCCGGGGAGATCTGGGTGCCGGTGAATGGGGAATGGGCAGAGGATGTGCCCCAGGACGCATCAGAAAACTCATCCGCAGAGGAAGCTGCACCGCAGAGCAAGGCACAGCAAGATACACTACAATTGGAGAGCTGCGAGGACACGGCTTCCGAAAAAGACCCTGATAAAGACAGCAATGTAACAAAAAACACAGACAATGAAGAAACCACTCAGGAAACTGCCGGCATAGAAGAAACCACATGCAGTTACACGGCAGAAGCCAAAGCCGCCGCCCCAGGCCCGGCCGACAGCAAAGCCGTGGCCGAAGCCGCGCTGAAAAAGGTATTCGAAGAGGGCAAAATCGCCGGACTCCAGGAGGCAATCCTGGCCATCATGGAGAAGAACGGCCCCATCACCGACCAGATGCGCAGGGACGTGACGGAGAACGTGTACCATGACTCCCTGATTGCCTGGGTGAAGAGCTTCCGCTGAAACCAGGGAGGAACAATCGCTGGCGGTGGATTGCAGAGGCTACAGCTTTCCCGGCACCATGACCATCATGGAGCCGGGAAGGCCGCCAGCATTCCATATATCACTGCTCCAGTATTTCTTCCAGGAAAAACTCGTCCATGGAACACCGCCCGTCTGTATACACAAGCAGCGGAAATTCGCTGTAATACCGCATTCCCACTTCCCGCAATATCATACCGATATTCTGACGGTCAGGCGGCACTACGCGTTCCCGAACAAAGCGCCTGGCTCATTTGTCATCGATTTCCCGTATGCCCTTCCTGGCGAGAATGCCTGGAATTGCTGGCAGATCGTCAGGGTTCACGGACAGGGGGATTGAAATATGGTACAGATCATTATCCTCATCATAAGACAGGACAGCGTATTCCTCCTGCCCTGTTGACGGACCGCTGTCCTCTTTAATGAAAAATCTTCGCAATGTCATCCCTCCTTTCCCGGATCATATCCCGGATGCAGCCCTAGTATTGCCTTGGGACTGGCCTATTCCCTGACTGCCCGCATTTTTCCAAGCCTCTGAAAATAACGAAGTCCATGTCAAATAGGTGAAGTCCACCATGTCGCAATAAACCATCCTCAATACTCCCGATTATGCTGGTTTCTGCCATCCCGCTTTCCGGGAGGCGATTCAGTTTGTAGGTGTTTTTACTATAGCATGGTTGGAAAGCTGGCGCAAGACTTAATCCGGCCTTAACATATTATGAATCCTTGCTTAAGAGATAATTAGGATATCCGACAGGCAAAGGGGGTTATAATAGCGGAAAGCAGCAGGGAGGAAAGAGCTGCGGAAAAGAGGTAACGGGTTATGAAGCATATACGGAGGATGGCGTGGCTTGCCTGGGTGGCCATGCTGGCGGGCGCTCTGAGCGGATGTGGAAAGAAGGGCACAGGTGGGAGCGTGGTCACGGAGCAGGAGAAAGGCCGCTTTGTGGAGACCAGGGAGGAGCTGCCGGAGGGGCTGGGGGCGTGGAATCCACGGCAGATATTTTCCGTGGAGGGCAGGATACATCTGCTGGCATCGAAAAATGAAGACGGCAGGACAGTCTTCTCGGAATGGGCGCGGCAGGAGGAGGGCTTCGCGGAGACCACCCAGGACTGGCTGGCTTCCCTGGAGCTGCCCTGCGGGGAAGGGATGAACTTTACATTGGCACAGAGCGGCAGCGGCGCGCAGTATCTTCTGGCCACTTACATGGCGGAGGGGGAGGATGCCTACAGCAGCCATCTGTGGAAGAGCGAGGGCGCACAGGCCAAGGACATCACGCCCCGGGAATGGGCGGCTCCGAATGAGGAGTGGGGCGTGTATGAGAGCGTCCGGGGCATCGCGGCGTTGGAGGACGGCACGCTGTTCGCCCTTTCCTATACCTCCATGAGCACCTTGTCGGGAGAGGACGGGCATATCCTGAATAGTGAGCAATTGTCCGCGCAATACAGCGACATCCTGGTGTCGAATGGCAGGCACATCTACCTGTGCACCGAGGAGAACATGAGCATGCAGATAGAGAAGCGGGAAGCCGGGAAAGGCAGCAGCGCGAAGATAGATTTCCCTACAGCCAGTTCCTACGGAAACCTGCTCGGAGCGGCAAAGGACGGCACCCTGATCGCGGCAAGCGGGGACGGAATCTTCCGCCGGGAGGCGGACGGGGATGCCTGGGAGAAGCTGCTGGACGGCCTGGAGACGGATTTCGCCCTGTCGGACAATTGGTGCACGGGGCTGGCCGTGGGGGAGGAGGGGAGCATCTATGCCCTGTTCCAGGAATCCGGGGGCGGCGCAAGGCTGAACCGTTACACTTACGACCCGGAGGCAGTGGTGGAGGTCAAGGAGGAGCTGAAGCTGTACACGGTCTTTGAGAGCCCTCTGCTGCAGCAGGCGGCTGTCCTGTACCATAAGGAGCATCCGGAGGTCCGGATTGCCATCCAGTACGCCTATTCCGCATACAGCAATGAGGATGTAGACTACAATTCCGTCTACCAGAGCCTCAACACGCTGCTCATGGGCGAGGACGCGCCGGACATCCTGGTGCTGGACGGCCTGGACATGGATTCCTTTATCGACAAGGGTCTGCTGGCAGACATTGGGACAGTGGTGGGGCCCATGGAGGAGAAAGGGGAGGTGCTGACCGGCATTACGGGTTCCTATATGCGGGAGGACGGACACAGGTACATCGTGCCCCTGCAGTTCGGTTTCAATATGGCCGTGGGCAGGGATATCAGCGAGGGGGACATGGCTTCCCTGGAGGCCCTGGCGGCGTTCCTGTCGGGAACACAGGATAATTACCTGGGGCCCCAGACGGTGGAGGAGCTAGTGGATAAGTTCTACCCTTATTTCTGCCAGGATTTGGTAAAGGAACAGAAGCTGGACAGGGAGACCCTGGCCGGAAAGCTGGAATGCATGAAGCGCATCGCGGACAACTGCGGCATCGTGGACAAGAGGGGGAAGGGCGAGAAAGCTTATACGATGTGGGATTTGGCCTCCGGGGCGAAATGCGCCTTTGACAGGGTCACCGGCTTCAAGAACTGCATGTTCCCCATAGCCATAGTGAATTACATCCAGGGGAGCTTCGCCGCCTATGAGAACAGCTTCATCCCCCTGCTGCAGACAGGAATCTGCGCAAAGAGCCCTTATCAGGATACGGCAATGGAGTTCCTGGAGCTGGCCCTGTCGGAGCGGATTCAGGACACGGACCACTATCTGGGCTTTCCGGTGAACCTAAGCTCCCTGGAGAAGCAGTCCCACGAGGACCGCATACAGTCCCAGGCCTATACCTCCATCGAGGCCGAGGGCAGTGAGGTGGAATTCGCCATCGAATGCTACTCCGACGAGACGGCGGATAAGCTGGTCGCCATATGCAAAGGACTGGACAGGCCGGCGGTGGAGGACGCGAAGATTCGGGAGGTATTGATTGAGGCGCTGGGAGCGTATCTGGACGGCTCCCAGACCACTGAGGCCACTGTGCAGAAGATAGAGGACGGGCTGAAGATGTATCTGGCAGAATAGTGTGCAAAGATTTTCTAAGCGGCCAAGAGGGGCATGGTCCACCTCTTTAGGATGTCCGCTAAGAAAATCTAAAATTGCACAGTGTGAATTGTGTAAAAGAATACGGCAGCCATTGACAAGGAAAGAGGAAGTGTGGTATAGTTCCAGATGCAAATGAGTCGCATTTGCATCTGGAACTTGCTGTTTCCGGCTTCCTGTGCCAGGAGCCGGAGGGATATATTGGGAAAGGTGGATGGATGCCATGCTGGAGATATTGGAAGACGCGCTCATGGACAGCATAAAGCTGGTTCCCTTTTTGTTCCTGACCTACCTGGTGATGGAGTACCTGGAGCACAAGACCGGGGAGCATGCCAGGAGGCTGATTAGGAGGCCGGGAGCTGTGGAGGATGGGGGACATTCCCCCCACAGGCAGTCCGCCACAAATTTTGCCGCGCCCGTCATCGGCGGGCTTTTGGGTGCTGTCCCCCAGTGCGGCTTCTCCGCCGCGGCCTCTAACCTGTATGCCGGGCGGGTCATTACTTTGGGCACGTTGATGGCGATCTATCTTTCCACCTCGGATGAGATGCTGCCCATCCTGATTTCCGAGCAGGCCCCGGTGGGCGTGATTCTGGAGATCCTGGCGGGCAAGGCTGCCATCGGCATGGCGGCAGGGCTTGTCATCGATCTGCTGCGCCGCAAGAGGGACGGCGGCAGGAATCCCGGCGGTATCCATGACATCTGCGAGCAGCAGCATTGCCACTGCGAGGACGGCATCCTGCGCTCTGCCCTGTCCCATACAGTGAAAATCGCGTTCTTCATCCTGGCGGTGAACCTGGGGCTGAATGCGATCCTGCATTTTCTGGGCGAGGACGCGCTGGGGAATCTGATTCTGAACAGGCCTTTTGCTGGGCCTGTGCTGGCAGGGCTTGTGGGCCTGATACCAAACTGCGCCGGTTCCGTGGTGATCACCCAGCTGTACCTGGCGGGCTCCATGGGGCTGGGGGCAGCCATGGCCGGGCTGCTGGTGGGCTCGGGGGTAGGGCTGCTGGTGCTGTTCCGGGTGAACCAGGACAGGCGGGAGAACCTGAGGATACTGGGGCTGCTGTACGCGATCGGCGTGGCGGCGGGGATTGCCATGGAGCTGATTGGAATCGGATGAGGAGGAGCGGGTGCGGGCCGGACGGGAACGGGTGCACAGGACAGGGACGTGGCTTAGCCGGACACGGTCAGCCGTCAGATCCGGGAAGCCCCTGGGGCTTGCGGAAAGGAAACAGGAGAAGAGGGCCATGAACAGGAAGCTGAAGATTCCCCCGGAGGGTCTGCCCTACGGGGACTGCGGGAGGGAGATGTCCTACCCTCAGGGGCTGAAATGGACGAAGCAGAGGAAAAGCGTGTACAGAGCGCTCTGGGAGACGGCGGAGCCGCTGAGCGCCATGCAGATCTACCAGCGGCTGTCGGTCCGCGGGGACACGGAGGACAGCGGGTTAGGAGGGGCATCTGCCATATCAACGGTCTACCGTATATTGGCGGCCTTTGAGGAGAAGGGCCTGGTGGAGAAGAGCACATGGACGGAAGACGGGACCGCGGTCTATGGCCTGAACCGCGGAGGCCATACCCACTACGCGGTGTGCCTGAAATGCCATAGCCGGATTCCCCTGCAGGGCTGCCCTTTCAGCCATATCCACCTGGAGGAGGGCATGGGGGACTTCACGGTCACGGGCCATAAACTGGAGCTGTACGGGTACTGCAGGAACTGCAGGGAAAGGGAAGGATGACAATGGAGAAGATAAATTACAGACAGACAAAGCTCACCTGCTATTTCACGAATGTCGTAATGTCATCGGTGTTCAGCTTACCGCCGCTGCTATTTGCCACATTCCGGGAAATGTACGGGATATCCTATACATTGCTGGGGAGCCTGATCCTCATCAATTTCTGTACGCAATTGGGGATCGATCTGATATTCAGCTTTTTCAGCAGATATTTCAACATACATAAGACCATCCGCTTGATGCCGCTGATCACGGCAAGCGGCCTATTCGTGTATGCGCTGTTCCCCATGCTGTTCCCCCGGCATGCCTATATGGGCCTTGTCTTGGGGACATTCATCTTTTCGGCGGCAGCGGGACTGGGGGAAGTGCTGATCAGCCCTACGATCGCGGCGCTGCCCTCGGACACCCCTGACAAGGACATGAGCTTTCTCCACTCCCTGTACGGGTACGGGGTTGTGGGCGTGGTGGTGGTCAGCACCTTGTTTCTCCGATTTGTGGGAAAGGAATATTGGATGTACCTGACCTTCTTTTGGGCGGCGCTGCCGGTGGTCGCCTCTGTCCTGCTGATGAGATCTCCCCTCCCCGACATGGACATGGGCCAGAGCGGGAAGGGGTCAGCCGATTCTTCTAAGCATAGGACCCGGGGGCTCCTTTTATGCATGCTGTGCATCTTCTTTGGGGCCTGTGCCGAGAACACCATGTCCAACTGGATATCCGTCTATGCGGAAAAGGCGCTGCAGATTCCCAAGGTCTGGGGCGATATCCTGGGGATGTCCTTATTTGCGATTCTGCTTGCCCTCACAAGGTCCGCCTATGCGAAATTTGGGAAAAACATCTTCAAGGTCCTGACAATCAGCATGTGCGGCGCTGCGGCATGCTATGTAGCGGTGGCGTTTTCGCCCAATGCGGCGCTGTCCCTGCTTGCATGCGTGGCGCTCGGCATCTGCACTGCCATGCTCTGGCCGGGGACATTGATTTTTATGGAAGAGAAGATGCCCGCGGCCGGGGTGGCCGCCTATGCGCTCATGGCTGCCGGCGGGGATTTCGGCGCTTCTGTGGCGCCCCAGATGATGGGGATCGTGGTTGACAACATCTCCCTGACGGAGTGGGCAGAATCGCTTGGCAATGCCCTGTCCCTGACGCCGGAACAGGTGGGGTTCAAGGCAGGGATGCTGGTCGCGGCTGTCTTCCCTGTCTTTGGCGTGCTCCTCCTGGCCTATATGAAAAAGTTCTTCAAAGAAAAAAATCCCCTTGCTCCGGCCCGATAGGGGCAGCCCAAAGAATCGGAGCAAGGGGAAGATGCATGAGGCCTGAGGAGAGTCCTTATGGCCGAAGCCCCATGCCGCCCTCCAAGGTCAATGTCTCGCCGGTGAGATACTTGAAGTCCGGGGAAGCCAGCTGGACGCAGACCCGGCCGATCTCCAGCTCGGAATCGCCGTAATGCCCTGCGGGAGGCATCTTCACATTTGCCTTGAAGGCATCCGGATAAGCTTTCTCGAAGTTCTCAAGCTGCGCCGTCCAGGCCAGAGGGCAGATGATGTTCACGTTGATGCCGTCCTTTGCCCACTCTGTGGCGGCCACACGGGTCAGGCCCCGGATGCCCTCCTTGGCGGCTGCGTAGGCGCACTGGCCGTAATTGCCGAAGAGTCCTGCGCCGGAGGCGAAATTGATGACGCTGCCCTTTGTCTCCGCCAGGTGGGGATAGCAGGCTTTCATGTAATAGAACGCCGCGTACAGCCCGGAGTAGAGCGCCAGGTTGAACTGATCCGTGGTGTGCTCCGCCAGGGGCACGCCGGAAGCGGAAGCCTGGGCATTGTTGATCAGCACGTCGATCCTGCCGAACTTCTCCATGGTCTGCTTCACCACTTCTGCCACCACGGCCTCATTGTCCGCGCCCGCGTTCACGTCCGCCTGCACGATGAGTACCTGGATGCCGTACAGCCGCTCCAGCTCTTCCTTGGCGTCCTCCAGCTTCTTCACGTTGCGGCCCGTGATGACCAGGTTCGCACCCTCTTTCGCGTAGGCCGTGGCGATGCCGTAGCCGATGGAGCCGCAGCGCCCGTCGCTCAATACCGCCCGGCCTGCGCCGGTGATGATTGCCGTCTTACCAGTCAGAAAACCCATGATTGATACCTCCTTAAGATGAAATTTAATTTGAAGTCATACAAAACCTACGGATGATTGGAAAATTCCTACAATTACTATAGCATATATAAAATGTGATGGCAATGACGATTATGCCCAAGATCTTCCTTTCAGGATTGCGGAACGAAGACAGAACTAGTATATTGAACCGCGGTTAATTTATGTGAGCAATATTTAACATCCGCTCAGTTGCGTATCCACTCCCCATCTGATAGGATAAAAGACAGCAGAGGCCGATGCGAATCCGAATCGTGCAAAGGAGATTATCTTATGGAAATAGGGCAGGTCATACGGAAATACAGGAAAGAGAAGAACATGACCCAGGAGGAGATGGCCAGGAGGCTGGGGGTGACGGCTCCCGCGGTGAACAAGTGGGAGAGCGGCGCATCGGCCCCGGACATCGCCCTGCTGGCCCCCATCGCCAGGATGCTTGGCATTACCACGGACACATTGCTGTGCTTTCGGGAGGCGCTGACGGAGGAGGAGATCCGCCGGTTCGTCCAGGAGGCGGACCGGCGGCTGCAGAAAGAGGACTACGAAGATGCCTTCAACTGGGTGAAATCCCTGCTGGAGCAGTACCCCAACTGCCACAGCCTGATCTGGCAGCTGGCGCTTCTGCTGGACGTGCATCGCCGGGTGAGGGAGATTCCGGAGGAGGCGGGGCGGTATGATGCCTATATCAGCTCCTGCTATGCCCGGGCGCTGGAGAGCGGGGACGAGGACGTGCGGCTCCATGCCGCGGAGGGGCTGTTCGGATTCCACTTCTGGAAGGGAGAGTACGACAGGGCGGAGGAATACCTTGCGTACTATTCCAGCCAGGATCCGGAGCGGCAGAGGCGGCAGGGCGATATCTACAGCAGGACGGGGCGCATCCGGGAGGCTTACAAGCTCTATGAGGAGCTTGCGTTCTCGGGATACCATAAGCTGCAGATAGCCCTGCAGAGCATCTGTCAGCTGGCGAAGCAGGAGAAGGACATGGAGAGGGCCCATTTCATCGTGGAGAAGCAGACAGGCCTGGCCCGGCTGATGGAGATAGGCCGGTACCAGGAGGCCACCTTGGAGATGGACCTGGCCATGGCGGAGAAGGACGTGGAGGCCACCCTGGAGATCGGGAGGAAGCTCCTGTCGGGCATAGAAGACATGACCAGCTACAGCCGGTCGCCGCTTTATGAACATATGGAGTTTAAGGAGCTGTCGGAGGAGTCCAAGCAGAAGATGAGGGAGACCCTGGTGAAGGCGCTCCATGAAGAGGAGACCTTTGGATACATGAAAGGGGAGGCCCGCTGGCAGGAGCTGCTGGAAAGCTGCGGGGATATTCCGTGGGAAGCATGGCCGGCTTCTCTGATATCCGCTAGATGACCCCGAGCCGCACAGGCAGAATGCCCTGCACGAAACGGAGATTATCCGCTTTGTGCAGGCATTCCGGCGAGTGCGGCCCATGGGCGTGGCTTATGCGTTCCGGCAGCACCGGATGGCTTACCAGGCGCTGAAAGAGCCGGTTCTTAAGGCCAGCTTTTTCTGCGCCTGTTTTGTATAAAGATTTATATCACATAGCTGTCGCCGTCCGCCGGATACGCCAGGGGGAAAGGCAGCGCGCTTTCCCCCTGCCTCAGGATATCGTACTTATCGAGGGGCCATACATGCACGGGCAGCACCTGCCTGGCCCTGCAGCCCTGCAGCCGCTCCGTCAGCCGTTCGGCCGGGAAATGGGCGCACTCCACCACGAAAGCGTCCACCGGCTCCTCCTCCAGGAATGCAGGATAATCTATCATCTCCCCGTTCAGGTCCCCGGAGACGTACACCCTCTTGCCGCCGCTTTCCAGGAGATACCCGTAGGCGGGGCGGTTCTGGGCACGCAGATGCTCGGTGGGAAAGGCGGTCACCTTCATCTCCCCGTCCTGATACACATCCCCCTCCCCCATCAGCCGCAGCCGTACACGATCATTGGGGAAAAGGGAGGAATCCCCCAGTGTGGCCTCCAGAAAGGCGGTCACCGCATCGATGCCCTTCTGCTCCGGCAGGAACACGTCAAAGCGCATATCCGTATAGTACCAGCAGGCGATGCTGATCAGCCCGAACAGACAGTCCACATGGTCGTCGTGCATGTGGGTGATGAACACGGCCCTGATTTTGTTGACATCCACGCCCTGCCGAAGCAGGCAGTCGAACACAGGGGCCCCTGCATCGATGATGTAGCCATTGTTTTCCGTCTCCGCAAGGATGCTCTGGCAATAGCGGTCCGGTGCCGGGACGCCGTGGCTCGTCCCTAAAAAGGTGAGTTTCATATATGGTTTCCTCCTGTCCGGGCAGAGTATGCCGCGAATTTCCCCTGCGGCCATATTGTGCCTCTGGTGATTTTGTAGTAATATTGTAGCAGACCGCTGCCGCGGCAGCAAGTCAAAAAATGAATGGGCGCGGCTTATGAGAGGAGCGAAATCGCATATGACCGTTTTTCGTCCTTTATGAGCGATGAGATATCGGATTTCCAGACAGATGTGTATTATCAGAATCCGAATTATCTGGAGTGCTGTTATAGAGAGGGGTTTCTGCTGGATTGAGCAGAGGCTGGGGGTGCAAGTATGAGCAGGAGCTTCAAAAAGACGCCGATTTTTGAGGACGGGGGCTATCAACCTTCTCCGGATATGTTTCAATTATCAAACTATTGTAGTAAAATTTCTCTGATTTTTTGAACCCGCTCACTGGAAGGATTGGTTCTCAGGAGATTGGCAAATCTCTCAACCATTTCAATATCTGACAGCGTAGAGTCATTGGGGCTGGCATTGATCGTATGATAAGACAGAAATTTGCCGCTGATGACCTTTTCCTGCATTTCCTTGGATTTCAGCATTTCATCGGCGAACAGCCTCAAAGCACGTCCGGCCTGCAGAACATCGATGGG
>CAMTBF010000019.1 GCA_947068385.1 uncultured Lachnospiraceae bacterium | reverse complement strand
AGAGAATCAACCAGGACCTGCTGTGGCTTCATGCCCTTACGTCCACGTTGCTGTACGCGAAATATGTGGTGGAGGGGATCCTTCCGAATAATGAGGAGACAGAGGAAACAGTGTTTCGGCTGCTGACCACCGGACTGAGCGGTTACCTGAGCTGAAGGGAGGCTTTTCTTCGGCCTTGTGATAATGAACGTTTACTTACATTCTGCTGGAGGGTTTATGGAAAAGATATTGATCGTAGACGACAGTGCCTTACAGGCAGCCCAATTGAAGGCTATTTTGGAGGATGAATATGACATTACCGTTGCCCAGAAGGCGGAGGACGGGCTGCGCCTTGCAAGCGAGGGGGACTTCTCGCTGATCCTGATGGATGTGGTGATGCCGGGCATGGACGGCTTCACGCTGCTGAAGAAAATGCAGGAGGATATCATCATGAAGAGCGTCCCGGTGATCCTGATCACCAGCCTTTCCGATGTGACCAGCGAAGAGCGCGGGCTGGTGCTGGGGGCCGTGGACTATATCACGAAGCCCTTCCATCCCCTGATCGTCAGGGCCAGGGTCAACACCCATGTGAAGCTCTACAGGTACCGCAGGCAGGTGGAGCAGCAGTCCATGACCGACCAGCTCACGGGGATCGCCAACCGGCGCAGGTACGAGGAATACAGCATCATCAGGTGGAAGGAGGCCATCCGCCTGCATGTGCCGTTCTCCATCTGCATGTTCGACATAGACCGCTTCAAGGTATATAACGACACCTTCGGCCACCCCGCCGGGGACAAGGTGATTGCCGCCGTGGCGCAGACGGCGGCCTCCTGCCTGCAGCGCAGCACGGATTTCCTGGCCCGCTATGGGGGCGAGGAATTCGTGGTCATCACCATGGGGGATCCCTCCGGCAAGATATTCGAGCACTTCAAGAGGATCCGGCAGGCCATAGAAGACCTACATATCCCCCACGCCCCTTCCGTGTCCCAATGGGTCACCGTCAGCATGGGCGGCATCACCGTCCTTCCTCCGGTGGAGCACAGCTACGGGTTCTACCTGCAGTATGCGGACACGCAGCTGTACGATGCCAAGCGGCATGGGCGCAACAGGGTGGTCTGGGCTGACGAGAAGCTGAAGCAGATGCTGGAAAAGGAACGCTGAAGCCATCATGCACAGGGGAGGCGCGAACCATGCCCAACTTTACGAAAATGGCCATCAAGGCCACGTTCATCAAGCTTCTTGACGAGAAGCCCTTAAGCCAGATCACAGTGAAGGACATCGTGGAGGAATGCGGGGTGAACCGGAATTCCTTCTACTACCATTTTCAGGATATCCCGGCCCTGACCGAGGAGATCGTCACCGAGGCGGCGGATCGGATCATAGCGAAGTATCCTTCCATCGACTCCGTGGAGATCTGCATGACCGCAGCCACGGAATTCGCCATGGAGAACCGCCGGGCCATCCTGCATATCTACAACTCCGTGAACCGGGACATCTTCGAGCAGTACCTGTGGAAGGTCTGCCAGCATGTGGTGTCCGCCTACGCCCGGGGAGTCTTTGCGGATAAGCCCGTGGAGGAGGGGGATAAAAGGCTCATAGCCCGCTTCTACTCGGAGCAGTGCTTCGGCATGGTGATGGGATGGATGCGGGACGGGATGAAGGACGGCATACAGGAGCAGATCAGCCGCCTCTGCGGCCTCCGCAGGGGCATGGTGGATGAAATGATCGCCAGATGCCTGGAGGAGAAGGACAGGGCCGGGAGGCGGGAAAAGGGATGCTAGATACAGCCGAAACGTGAAAGCGGCGGGGACTCCGAAGGAAAGGGGAGGCCCCGCCGTTTCTTGCGGAAAGCCTCTGCAAAATTCCTGTAAAATTTTTTTGGAATAAACAGTATATAACACTTGACAACAGTTACATACTGTTATATACTGTTTACAAGGAGGAAAGATAAATGCGCATTATAATAAACAGTTCTTCCATGGTTCCCATCTACGAACAGATTACAGACCAGATCAAGACCCTGATACGCGGCGGGGAATTGAAGGAGAATGATAATCTGCCCTCCGTCCGGGCGCTGTCAAAGGAGCTACGGATCAGCGCGCTGACCGTGAAGAAGGCTTACGACAGCCTGGAGGAGGAGGGCTTCGCCGTGACTGTCCACGGCAAGGGGACCTACATTGCGGCAGTGAATCCGGGTCTTTTGCTGGAGGAGCAGAAGAAGGAGCTGGAGGCGGACCTGGAGCTGGCTGTCCAGAAAGGCAGAAGATATGGCATAAGCGACGAGGACATCCGGAGCTTATTTGAAATGATTTTGGAGGAGTGAATATGTTAAAGATTGAAAACTTGCACAAAAGCTATGGTTCGTTCCAGCTGGACTGCTCTATGGAGGTCCTGCAGGGGCGGGTGACAGGGCTGGTGGGGCAGAACGGCGCCGGGAAGAGCACCACGTTCAAGGCGGTGCTGGGCCTGATTAGGCCCGACGGCGGCAGGATAGAGCTCCTGGGAAAGGACGGCAGCCGGTTCGGCGCAAAGGATAAGCAGAAGCTGGGCGTAGTCCTGTCCAACGCGGGCTTCAGCGGTTACCTGACCATAAAGGACATCGTCCCTGTCATGGACAGCCTCTATGCCCGGTTCGACAGGGCGTTCTTCCTGGAGCAGGTCAGGCGTTTCGGGCTTCCCGACAGCCAGAAGATCAAGGAATTCTCCACGGGCATGAAGGCCAAGCTGAAGGTCCTGACGGCCATTTCCCACAGGGCGCAGCTCCTGATCCTGGATGAGCCTACGGCGGGCCTGGACGTGGTGGCCAGGGATGAGCTTCTGGAGCTGCTCCGGGCATTCATGGAGCAGGACGAGGACAGGGGCATCCTGATAAGCTCCCACATCTCCGGGGACCTGGAGACCCTGTGCGACGACATCTATATGATACATGCGGGGAAGATCATCCTCCACGAGGATACGGACGTGCTGCTGGATGATTACGCGGTGCTGAAGGTGGACGAGGAGCAGTACCGGACGATCGACAAGCGCTATATCCTGCGCAGCAGGAAGGAGAGCTTCGGCTATAGCTGCCTGACCAACCAGAAGCGCTTCTACAGCGAGAACTATCCGAAGGTTGCCATCCTGAAGGGCAGCATTGACGAAGTGATCATGATGATGATAAGGGGGGAGGCATTATGAAAGGATTACTGATCAAGGACTTGAGACTGATGAAGAATATGGGGAATTCCCTGGCGATCATCCTCCTGGTGGCGGTGGGCATGTCCTTTTACAGCAGCGATATGAGCTTCATCGTGGTCTACATGGCCATCATCGGGACATCGTTCACGTCCAGCACCATCAGCTACGATGAATTCGACAATGGGAACGCGTTCCTGTTCTCCCTGCCCGTGTCCAGGAAGGACTATGTGCTGGAAAAATATCTGTTCGCCATATTGATGTGCGGCGGCGGATGGCTTCTGGGGAGCGTCATCTCCATTGCGGTCGGGACGGCCCGAAGCGGCCTCGACCCCATGGAGGGCATGATGACGGCTCTGGTGCTCCTGCCTGTGGCGGTGTGCCTGAATGTGCTCCTGGTGCCGCTGCGGCTGAAATTCGAGGCGGAGAAGAGCAGGATAGCCCAGATCGTGATCATGGGGGGCATCTTCCTGGTGGTGATCGCCGGGACAAAGATTGCGGAGAGGCTGGGCATCGACCTGGAAGCCCTGGGGGAGCGGGTACCGGTGATGAGCGCCGGTATGGGCATCGTGGTGGCCCTGGGCGTCTGCATCGCCCTGCTGCTCCTCTCCTGCCATATCAGCATCCGGATTATGGAGCGCAAGGAGTTCTGAGGAGCCTTGGCAATGAAAGGCATTTTTAGGCAATGGAAAGGTTTTGTCTGGTTTTTAGTCACATATCGCCCTGTGTCAGATTTTTAGGCACAGGGCTTTTTTTGACGATTTTCGCAGGGAGGTGGCGTTGCTATACTGTCATCATCAATTGAGGCAAGAAAGGATGATGAAATCATGGGTTTTTCAAAAGGAGTCGTGAAATTCCGCATCCCCATATTGATTCTGGCGCTGGTGCTGTCGGTTCCGGCGGTGCTGGGGATGGCGGGGACGAGGATCAATTACGATATGTTGGACTATCTGCCGGAGGACATGGACACCGTGACCGGGCAGAACGAGCTGATGGAGGAATTCGGCAAGGGGGCGTTCTCTTTTATCATCGTGGAGGATATGCCGGAGAAGGACGTGTCTAAGCTAAAGGCCCAGATCGAGCAGGTGGAGCATGTGGAGACCGTGGTCTGGTATGACTCCCTGGCGGATCTGTCCGTGCCCATGGGGCTGCTGCCGGATAAGCTTTACCGGGAGTTCAATACGGAGCATTCTACCATGATGGCGGTGTTCTTCGACAGCTCCACCTCCGCGGACATCACCATGGATGCCATCCGAAACATCCGGGCCGTGTGCGGGAAGCAGTGCTATGTGTCCGGCATGTCGGCGCTGGTGACGGATTTAAAGGACCTGTGCGAGAAGGAGGAGCCTATCTATGTAGGGATAGCCGTGGCGCTGGCCTGCGGGGCCATGCTGCTGCTTCTGGACAGCTGGCTGGTGCCCTTTGTGTTCCTGGCCTCCATCGGCATCATGATTCTGCTGAACCTGGGCTCCAACTATTTCCTGGGAGAGATTTCCTATATCACCAAGGCCCTGTCCGCGGTGCTGCAGCTGGCGGTGACCATGGACTATTCCATCTTCCTGTGGCACAGCTATAATGAGCAGCGGGAAAAGATGGGCCTGGCTGCGGCCGCCATGGCGGAGGCCATCCGGGAGACCCTGGCCAGCGTCCTGGGCAGCTCGATCACCACCGTGGCCGGATTCATCGCCCTGTGCTTCATGTCCTTTACCATGGGCCGGGATCTGGGGATTGTCATGGCAAAGGGAGTGCTGCTGGGTGTCCTGGGCTGCGTCACCGTGCTGCCCGCGCTGATCCTGGTGTTGGATAAGCCTTTGCAGAGGACGAAGCATAAGTCCCTGATTCCCCGGACGGAGAGGTTCGCCGGGGGCGTGGTGAAGGTCTTCCCGGTGTTTTTGGTGGTGTTCCTGGCGCTGATTCCCCCTGCCTATTATGGGTACAGCAGGACCAACAGCGAGGTGTACTACGACATGGGCGAATGCCTGCCACAGGACATGGAATATGTCATCGCCAATTCCAAGCTGCAGGAGGAGTTCAATATCGCTTCCACCCATATGCTGCTGGTGGATACAGATGTCTCATCGAAGGACGTGCGCCGCATGATCAAGGAGATGGAGCAGGTGGACGGCGTAAAGTATGTGCTTGGACTGGAATCCGTCATCGGCCCCATGGTGCCGGAGGAGATTCTGCCGCAGTCTGTCCGAGAAATCTTGAAAAGCGACAAGTGGGAGCTGATGCTAATCAACTCGGAGTACAAGGTGGCCAGCGATGACGTGAATGCCCAGATCAACGAGCTGAACGGCATCCTGAAAAAATATGACCAGGGCGGCATGCTGATCGGCGAAGCGCCCTGCATGAAGGATATGATCGAGACCACAGACCATGACTTCAAGGTGGTGAACGCGGTGTCCATTTTGGCCATCTTCGTCATCATCGCGTTGGTGGAGAAGAGCATCTCCCTGCCCTTCATCCTGATATCGGTGATCGAGCTCGCCATCTTCATCAACCTGGGGCTGCCCCATTATCTGGGACAGAGCCTGCCCTTCATCGCCCCGATCTGCATCAGCACGATTCAGCTCGGCGCAACGGTTGACTATGCCATCCTGATGACCACCCGGTACAAGGAGGAGCGCATGGGCGGCAGGGATAAGCGCAAGTCCGTAGGGATAGCCCTGGCCAGTTCCATCCCCTCAGTCATCGTATCGGGGATGGGGCTCTTCGCAGCCACCTTTGGGGTGGCGGTGTACTCCAATATCGACATCATCAGCGCCATGTGCATGCTGATGGCAAGGGGCGCGGTGGTGAGCATGCTCTCCGTGATATTCATCCTGCCCTCACTGCTCCTGCTGTGCGATGGGCTGATCTGCGTGACCACGGTGGGCATGAAAAAGAAAGACAGGACAGAAAAGACAAAGAAGAAAATGGTGGAGGCGACTGTATCATGAAGAATAAAATGGTTCAAGAATTGATGGATAGGATGGCAAGGAACGGGGCCGCGAAGAGAAAGACGGCCATGAAGCTGACAGCGGCTGCGCTGTGCGCCGCGTTGGCCCTGGGCGGGACGGGCACGGTGATGTATACGCTGGCCGCGGAGAACGGTTCGGCGCAGGAAGCGGAGGCAGAAGCTGACGCTGACGGAGCCGCGGGAGAGGCCGGGGCATCCGAAGACAGCGGAACCGGAGAGGAAAAGGGAGCGTCTGGAAACGATGGCACAGCAAAAGACAAGGATGCCGCAAGAAAGCCAGAGAAAGGCAGCAAAGCGGCAGAAGAGAAGCTGGCCAAGGAGGAGACGGTCTACGTCTGGGCAGGCGCCGACGGCAGCACCAGAAAGATCGTGGTCAGCGACTGGCTGAAGAACTCTGCCGGGGCGGAGAGCCTGGTGGACGTATCGGAGCTGACGGATATAGAGAACGTGAACGGCGATGAGACATTTGTATCAGAAAAGAATTCCGTGAAGGTATGGGACGCCGACGGCGCGGACATCTACTACCAGGGCAGCATAGAGAAGGAGCTGCCGGTAAAGCTTACCATCACCTATCTGCTGGACGGAAAGGAAATCTCCCCGGAGAACCTGGCCGGAAAGAGCGGAAAGCTTACCATGCGTTTCGCATACGCCAACGAACAGTATGAGTACGCCCAGGTAGAGGGCACCCGGACGAAGGTATACGTGCCTTTCGCCGTAGTGACAGGGATGTTTTTGGACAACCAGGTCTTCACCAATGTGGAGGTGTCCGGCGGAAAGCTGATAAACGATGGCGATAGGATGGTAGTCATGGGCTACGCGCTGCCCGGCCTGCAGGAGAACCTGGGGGTGGATTCGGAGAAGCTGGATCTCCCGGAGTCCTTTGAAGTCACAGCGGATGTGAAGGATTTCGAGATGGGCATGACCGTCACGATTGCCACCAACGACCTGTTCGACAGCGTGGATATGGACAATGAGAACCTGGTGGACGACCTGAACGGTGCGCTGGGAGAGCTGACGGATGCCATGGCCCAGCTGATGGACGGCTCCTCCCAATTGTACGACGGTCTCTGCACCCTGTTGGAGAAATCCGGGGAGCTGGTGGCGGGAATCGACAAGCTCTCCGACGGCGCGGCCCAGCTTCGAAACGGCGTGGGCTCCCTGGACGAGGGGGCCGCAAAGCTCCAGAACGGCACGGCAAGCCTTCAGGCGGGATTGAACACTTTGGTGTCCAAGAACGGGGAGCTGAACGGCGGTGCCAGGCAGGTGTTCGACACCCTGCTGGCCACGGCCAGAACCCAGCTGGGCGCGGCAGGGCTGGAGGTGCCTGGGATGACCGTGGAGAATTACGGGGACGTATTGAACGGGGTCATCGCTTCCCTGGACGGCGACGCGGTCTACCAAAAGGCCTACGAGCAGGTCAGCGCGGCCGTGGAAGCAAAGCAGGGCGAGATAGAGGCAGCCGTGACCGCCGCGGTGCGGGAACAGGTGGTGCCCCAGGTCACTGCAGCGGTCAGGCAGGGCGTGGAGGAGCAGGTGGCAGCAGGGGCCAAAGAGAAGGTAATGGCCGCCGTCCTGGCACAGATGAACATGACCAAGGAGGACTATGAGGCCGCGATAGCCGCCGGAATGATAGACGAGGAGCAGCAGGCCCAGATTGCGGGAGCCATAGACAGCCAGATGGCATCCGAGGAGGTAAGGGCCCAGATAGCCGAAACCGTGGAGGCCCAGATGGGCACGCCCGACATCCAGGCCCTGATAGAGGGGAAGGTGAACGAGCAGATGGCCAGCGACGCGGTTCGGGAGACCATCGCCGCTAACACCGAACTCCAGGTGCAGAAGGCCATTGCGGACAACATGGCGGGAGATGAGGTACAGAGCCAGCTCACGGCCGCCTCCGAGGGCGCGAAGGCCGTCATCGCCTTAAAGCAGTCCCTTGACACCTACAACGTCTTCTACCTGGGCGTGCAGGCCTACACGGCGGGCGTGGCGGAGGCCGCAGGCGGCGCGGGCCAGCTTAAGAGCGGCATAGACGAGCTGCGGGGCGGCACAGGGCAGCTCTACGCCGGGGCCTCAGAGCTCTGTGAGGGCATCTCTACCATGAAGAGCGGGGCCCCGGCCCTGACCGACGGCATCGCCCAGCTTCGGGACGGCGCCGGAAAGCTGGACGATGGTCTGCAGGAGTTCAACGACGAGGGCATCCAGAAGCTGGTGGATGCCGTGGACGACGACCTGGACGGCCTGGTGGAAAGGCTCCGCGCCACCCTGGACGCCGCGAAGCATTACGATAACTTCTCCGGCCTGGACAAAGGAATGGACGGCAGGGTGAAATTCATCTACCGGACGGATTCCATCGGGAAAGAGGAGTGAACGATTTCCGGTTACATGCAGAAGAGCTGCCGCGCCATGGCCTGCCCAGCCATGAGAGCGGCAGCTCCTTTTCGTCTCCTACATCATGGTATCGTCCCGCAGGACCTCCGCCAGGCTGATTTTCCGCACATTCCACCAGGCCAGGGAATAGCTCAGCGCCACACAAGCCACGATGGCCAGCAGGAATAGGGCGATGGGAAGCAAAGGCGCTTCCGCCAGGAACTCCCCCGGAGCCACATAGCTCATCTTCAGCATGGTGCCCACGGCGAGCGCCGCCAGGGGAAGGGTAATCAGGATAGGCCGTCCCGCTATGACCAGCGCCTCGATGCAGAACATCTTCCGCAGGGATGCCGGAGTCAGCCCCACGGACAGGTACCTGGCGAATTCCCGCCTGCGCTGCCGCACGAAGCCCAGGGTATTGGAGAATACATTGCCCAGGCCGATGACAGCCAACAGCACGCAGAACCCGCCGAAGAAGGCCATCATTCCCTGGAGCTGGGTATCGTTGGTGTCGTATTCCCGGATGCGGTTTTCGCTCTCCACGGCACGACTCTGGCCTATAAGGGCAGCAATCGCGGCTTCCAGGTCGTTCAGCTCCTCCAATGTGACACCCTCTTTCCCCAGGACGCAAATCTGCACATTCTCCTCAGCGCCTCCAATCTGTCCCCTGAGCTCCCTCCAGAGAGAGGCGGGGAGGAAATGTATTAGTTCATAGTAGTCAAGCGTGGCGTACTCCTCCCGCAGGGCAGGAACCTGTGTGGTATAGGCCAGGATCGGAACCTGTGCCGCCACATCCTCGCTGCCGGACTGCCGCAGGACGCTGACGGGAGCCTCCCCCACGCTGTCCTTTTTCAGGTAAGGATAGAAGACCGGATGCCGGAAGTCCGGGTTCGTCACGTCCCGAATCCGGTTTATGACCACTGCGCCGTCCAGCCGGGGCGCAGCGCCAATCTGCTCACAATAAGCCAGAAAGCTGTCGTCGTCCAATATGACCAGGGGAGCATTCACCAGCCATCCGCCCTCCACCTGGGCCACATAATGCCCGGGAGCCTGGGAAAATGCGCCGAAGGACTTCATCTCCTCGCTCAGCTCCGCCTCCGTGATAAGCCGCTTTGCCACTGCCTTTTGATACACAATGGCGCTTTCCGCCCCGGCAAGCTCCTGGAGGGCTTCCGTCTCCGGAAAATTTTCCACCGAAGCGTCCTTGACCGTGACATAGATGTCCCAGACACTCTGATATCTCTCAAAATAGGTCTCCCTGGTGCTGATCTCCGAGAGGGTGAAGAAGCACTGCATCATGGTAAAGGCCATAAAGGAGAACAGCAGAGACAAAGAGGCCGTCCGCAGGGCTTTCCGCTGGGCCTTCAGGGCATTGCCTGCCAGCTCCCCCTCCACGCCGAACAAAAGGGCCAGGAGACGGGAGTTCTTCCTGCGCTTCAGCTGCAGCTCCCCGGTGTTGCGGATGGCCTCCAGGGGCGTGAGCCTGCTCAGCTTCCTGGCGGGCAGCCAGGCGGAGACCCAGACGGTGGCCATGGTGACCAGCAGGGTGACGGCCAGGACCAGCGGATGGTATCCGGGGTTTACCTCATGCCGCCCCGGGATGTCGCTTCCCAGCAGCACATTGGTCAGGAGCATCAAGCCCATCCCGCCTCCGATGCCTAAGAGATTCCCCATCAGTACCGGCAGGGCGCAGAGGGAGGCGGCCTCCTGCAGCAGGCAGGCGCGGATCTGCTTCGGCGTGGCCCCGATGCTGGAAAAGATGCCGAACTGGTGGATCCTGGCGTTCATGGACACGGCAAAGGAATTGTGTATGATGACCACCAGGGAAAATGACGCCATGGCCGTAATCAGGAGGAACAGGGGAAACAGCAGCCTGGGCGCGGTGTCCTGGGGGTCGCGGACAAAAAACAGCGCCAGGAGCTGATGGTGGTAGGTGATCTTTTCCGCGGGAATCCCTGCCAGCTCGGCTATGCGGGGCGTGTCCTGAAGGACATCCCTGTAATGGTAGAAATAGAGGTCTGTCACCGTCTCACCGTCCCGGCTCTTCTTTTCGTTTACCACAGCGTCTTCTACGGTGGCGAAATCCCGCACGTTATCCAGCGCTTCCGGGCTCATCTCTCCTGTCAGCCTGCTCTGCCAGCCGCCCTCCTCCAGCTCTATCCGCTCCACCTCGTATTTCCATAGGTTATAGAACAGACAGCACAGTAGGGAGAGCAGCAGCGCGGAAATAAGGGCTGAAATCCGCACGGACAGGCTGGAGGAGGGGTTGTTTTTCCTGTAATCGGATGAATATTCTTTCCACATAACCATACGCCGTCACATGGACAGCGAGTTCACCTCCCTCCGGTCGTCGCTTAGGATGTGGCCGTCCTGGATGGTGATGATGCGCTCCGCCTCCAGGGCCACCTTTTCGTCGTGGGTGATCAACAGGATGGTCTGCTCCAGGCTGCGGTTGGAGAGCTTTAGCATGTCCATGATTTCCCTGGAATTCTTCTGGTCCAGGTTCCCGGTGGGCTCGTCCGCCAAAAGCAATGCGGGGCGGTAGATCAGGGAGCGGGCGATGGCCACCCTCTGCTGCTGGCCGCCGGACAATTGGCTTGGCAGCGCATCCAGGCGGTCTGCGATTCCCAGGGTGTCCACGATTTTCTGGAAATATTCCTGATTGGGCTTCTTTTTGTCCAGGGCCAGGGGCATCAGGATGTTTTTCCGCACGGTGAGGGTGGGAATCAGGTTGTAGAACTGGTACACCAGGCCTACCTTCCTGCGGCGGAAGATTGCCGCCTGGGTCGGATTAAGCTTGGAGAGGTCCGTGCCGTCTATGGTGACCGTCCCCTCCGTGGGCTTGTCCACGGTGCCCAGGATGTGCAGCAGGGTGGACTTGCCCGAGCCGGAGGAGCCCACGATGGCTACGAATTCCCCCTTGTCCACGGACAAATCGATTCCGTCCAACGCTACTACCTGATTGTCGCCGGTGCCGTATACCTTTCGGAGGCCCTGGCATTTTAAGATTTCCATTTTGCATTGCTCCTTTCTGCTGTAAGCTTCGTCTGTGGGGCTATTCCCTGCGGCGCTTGCTGGCGTTTCGCCGCCCGTTTTGCCGCCTGTTTCGGCATTCCGTTCCGGTATGCCCCGCGCAGACGGTGAAAGCCTTGCTGCGGCTCCCACAAGTTAAAGTATAACAGGTGAAACTTACAGCTCAGTGACTGTAGAAGCGAATTTCGAAAAGAGCGCCTCCGCCCGGCTGGTTCCTGGCCCGGAGGGTGCCGTTCTGGCATTCGATGATCTCCTTCGCCAGGGCCAGCCCGATGCCGATGCCGCCCCTGGCGGCGTTCCGGCCCCGGTAGAAGCGTTTGAAGAGGTGGGGGATATCCTCCCTGGCGAAGCCCGGGCCCTGGTCCTGGATGAGAATCTCCGTATATAGAGGGTTCTGGGCATAGGAGCAGCGGATCTTCCCACCGCCTCCGTGTTCCGCGCAGTTCTTCATCAGGTTCATCACCGCCTCCATGGTCCAGTCCAGATCCGCCATGACCATCATGCCGCCCTGCTCCGGTATCTCCACAGAGGTGCCGGAGGCGGCCAGCAGCTCCTGCAGGTTGTCTGCCGCAAGGGTCAGCAGAGTGAAGACGTCCACTTCTTCCCTCTGTAAGGATAAGGCTCCGGCATCGATGCGGGACAGGAGCAGCAGGGCCTCCTCCAGATGGGTCAGGCGTTTAAGCTGCTTTTGTATCTGCATTAGATGAGGGCGGGGGAAATCTGAGGCAGGCGCTTTTCGGCCGGATGTATCGGATGCTTCCGCAGGGGGATTATGATCCGGCGAGCCATGTGCCGTTGCCAGAGACTCCGTCCCCGGCGGCGCGGCTGCCTCCGGGGCGCAGGGAGTCTTCCCGGCAGAGCTGCGTTCCAGCATCTGCAGGGACAGGGAGATGGCGGTGATGGGGGTCTTGAGCTGATGGGCGATGTTGGACAGGTTCTCCGCGAAGCCGTTCCTGGCCCGGAGGGCGGTCTCCTTCGCCTGATAAAGGGAGGTCACGGTCTTGTAGATTTCGTCCTCCAGCCGGGAGAAATCGTCCTCCCCAATGGCGACTTCTAAAGTGGCTGACGTTCCAGCGGCTTCTTCTTCGGAGGTTGCCTTCCTGAAAGCAGCCTTTAAGAAAGCGGCCTTTCCGGGAGCGGCTTCTCCGAAGGAGGCCTTCCTGGAAGCAGCCTTTAAGAAGGCAGCCTTTCCGGAGGCAGCGGAGGCAGAGAGGATGGGTGCGGTGCCGGTGCAGGCCTGTTCCAGATATTCTGTCAGGGCCTGTATGCGCATGGCCTCCCGGCGGTTGCGGTAAGCCCAGGTGCAGGCGAACAGCAGGCTCCCTGCCAGGAACCCGGCCCCGATGTACCAGAGGCTCTGCTTGTAGGTAGGAACCGAGAAGTCGCTGACACGGTATCCTAGTGATGACAAGATGTCTTCGTCGGCGGTGCCGTCGGCATTCCCGCCCGTGTATTCCTTCAGGGCGGCGGCAACGCTTCTTCGGGCCTGCGGATCCTGCTCCACCACCTCCCCGCAGACCGCGTTCAGCAGGTCGAACTGCAGCTGCCCGTAATGGAAGGTAAAGAGCAGCACGGCCAGGGCGGCGGCTAGGAGGCTTACGGACACTGTCAGCCCCAAGGTGACGAAGATGTTCTTCCGTGTGCTCATAAGGTATCCTCCATGCGGTAGCCCACGCTCCTGACGGTCTTTAAGCAGGCGGGCTGGCGGAGCTTGTCCCGCAGCCGCTTCACGGTGACCGTCAGGGTGTTGTTGTTTACATAGTTTCCGTTGGCGTCCCATACCTGCGCCAGAATCTGTTCCCTGGTGAGGGTCTTTCCCTTGTGCTGCATCAGGTACAGGAGGAGCTGGTATTCCGCCGCGCTCAAGGGGACTTCCTCCGAATGGCAGGTGACTGTCCGGCGGTTCTGGTCTATGCGGATGCCGCCGCAGGAGAGGTACTGCTCCGCCACATTGCCCGTCCTGCGCAGCAGCGCCAGGATGCGGGAGTGCAGCACCTCCAGCTGGAAGGGCTTGACTACGTAATCGTCAGCGCCGTCCCGGAAGCCGGAGACGATGTCCGAGGCGTCGCTGCGGACGGTGAGGAAGATAATGGGCAGCTCTTTCCATCTGCTCCGAATCCAGCGGCACAGCCTGTCCCCGTGGCCGTCCGGCATGTTCCAGTCCAGCAGCACCAAAGTGGGCAGATGGTCCTCCAGCTCCTGCCTGGCCTGAGCCAGGGTGGCGCAGAGGGTGACGCGGAAGCCTTTCTGCTCCAGGTATTCCTTTACAGCAGCGGCTATGTCGGGGTCGTCTTCTATATAGTAGATGTGGTTCATGGTTGGAATCCGCCTTTTTTATATGTTTATTGTGGGATTATTATAACAGAAAAAAGTTACAGTTGTGTGACAAGGCTATGTGACAGATAGTCCAATCGGGTGGAAATGATTGAAATCATTGTCGAAATATGGTAATATCACTTTACAACTACCAAGATGGTAGGCGGTTAGCCCTCTTCGGAGGGACTGTGACCCTCCGTTTACATAGAAACCGCAAGGGAATCTTAAGAAATCTTAGATTTCGTGAAAGGAGGGCTAAGTGGATGTTGACGATTGAAGGATTGATAGCAGTAATCAGCCTTGTGCTGACAGCGTTTGGTCTCGGATACGCCATCGGAAGCAAGGATAATAACAAAACGCAGAAATAGCCGCCGTTACCTGCCAAAGTGAGGCGACTATTTTGCCATAACCACTTAATGGGCTAACCGTCTATCGGTAGTTTCAGCGGGGCATCTGTTACCAGCAGGTGCCTCTCTGTATCTAAACAATAACATAATCCGCAGAAAAGTGCAAGAAGCTACAGCCATTTTAAACCAGGTTTTTCAAATTTTCAAAAAGGGAAAAGGAGCTTGAGGAATATTCCATGAAATATCAGGTAAAGAACCATCAACACATTTTCGAATCGGAAACGAAATTCCGGCAATGCCACGCGTCCACCGCCTGTGTCCTGCCGGACGGCAGGCTGGGGGCGGCCTGGTTCGGCGGGGAACATGAGAAGGCGCCGGACGTGGCCATCTGGTTTGCCAGAAGGGATGCAGGAGAATGGGAGGAGCCCCGGAAGGTGGCGGAGGCCCCGGGCGTGCCCTGCTGGAATCCGGTGCTGTTCGCGGACGGGGAGCGGCTGCTCCTGTTCTATAAGGTGGGAGAGGAGATTTTCAGGTGGCAGACCTTTATAAAGGAATCCCCGGACAGCGGGCTGACCTGGAGCGAGGGGCGGGAGCTGGTGCCGGGAGACTTCGGCGGCCGGGGGCCCGTGAAGAACAAGTGCATCCGCCTGCGGGACGGGGCGCTCCTGGCCCCGGCTTCCACGGAAAGGTCTGGATGGGCCTGCTTCACGGACCGTTCGGAGGACGGGGGAAGGACATGGCACAGAAGCCCGGATGTACCATTTGAAAGAGGGATGCTGTCCGGCAGCGGCATAATCCAGCCCACGCTCTGGCAGGATGAACGGGGAACCGTCCACATGCTGATGCGCAGCAGTGAAGGGGCAATCTACAGGAGCCGTTCGGAGGATGGCGGGCGGAGCTGGAGCATGGCAGTGAGGACATCGCTGCCCAACAACAACTGCGGAATCGATGTGGCCAGGCTGGCAGACGGCAGGCTGGTGCTGGTGTACAATCCGGTTTCCGGCAACTGGGCGGCACGCTCCCCCATTGCCTTTGCGGTGTCGGAGGATAACGGCGATACCTGGAGCAATCCGGAGATCCTGGACCATGTGCCCTGCAGCGCCAACATCGAAAGGGCTGAATTCTCTTATCCTGCCATTGTGGCGGAGGGGAACGATGTCTATATTACATATACATGGAAACGGAGGACTGTCGCCTTCTGGCAGCTGCGTTTCCCGAAGCGGGAGGAGAAGGAGGGGCTTCCGGAAGGGCTGTGGCCGGTGATGCTGACGCCCTTTACGGAGGAGAAGGAAGTGGACTATGAGGGGCTGCGGGCGCTGACCAGGTGGTATCTGGACAATGGGGTCGCGGGGCTGTTCGCCGTATGCCTTTCCAATGAGATGGAGCTGCTGAACGAGGAGGAGCGCCTGAAGATTTCTGCCTGTGTGAAGGAGGAGGCGGGGACGGCTCCCGTGGCCTCCACTGCCTATGTGGATGTTCCGGACTGCAATGCGCCAGAGGGAGGCAATGGGGCCGCAGGGCGGGATTTGGTGAAGGATTTGATTGCCTCCGCGGGCCGGATGGCGGCTACGGGTGTGGACATCGTGGTATTGCTGACCAATTCCCTTTGCGCGCGGGACGAGGGTTGCCGTGGGGACGAGGGCTGCCAACGGGACGAGGGTTGCCATGGGGACGAGGGCTGCCAACGGGACGAGGGTTGCTCTCGGGACGGGGAGTGCCATCAGGACGAGGGCGAGGACCGCGCCAGGGAGGCCATAGCCCGTATTCTGGAGGCGGTGCCGGATGTCCGCTTCGGCCTGTACGAATGCCCCAAGCCTTACAAGAGGCTGTTTTCGCCAGAACTGGTGGCATGGTGCGCGGGGACAGGGCGCTTCGTCTTCTATAAGGAGACGTCCCAGAGCCTGGACGTGCTGGGGAAAAAGCTGGAGGCGGTGAAGGGAACGCCCTTGAAGATCTACAATGCGGATTCCTCCCTGATGTATGGGTTCCTGAAAATGGGCGGACACGGCCATTGCGGCGTCATGCTGAACTTCCATCCGGAGCTGTACCGTTGGATGATGGAGAACTGGAATGAGGACAGGCAGCTGGCGGAGCAGATGCAGCAGCTCATGACCATTACCGCCCACATCGAGATGCAGTGCTACCCCAGGAGCGCCAAGTATGCCCTGGGCAGGAGGGGCGTGCCCATCGGCCAGGCCTGCAGGCGGGAGAATGCCGATGCATGGAGCGCGGCCTGCGAGAGGGCCGTGGAGGATATGGAGCGGTTTATCGGGGCTTATTTTGCGGAGCTGGAGCGGAGGGGCTGACGGCTTCTTAAGAGCTTTCATGGCGTTCTGATTTGAATGTCAGGGAAAGGGGCTGCGCTTTGGGAGAATTTATTGCCAGCAGTTCGGGAACGGCATATCGAGTACGTTCCAATAACGCATCGAAAGAGCCGGACTCCAATACCAATCCGGGGATATCGCTGCTTGTTGCAATCCATACACCGGCTTCTGCATCCCATGTGAGATTGATGGTATATTCCATGGACGACACCTCCATATAGAATTGAAAAGAGCCGATAAATCCGGCTCTTAAGCATTAGGCATAAAATAAAACACGAAATTTCCGACCTCCTCA
>CAMTBF010000018.1 GCA_947068385.1 uncultured Lachnospiraceae bacterium | reverse complement strand
GGCTCGAACCCTGGACACCCTGATTAAGAGTCAGGTGCTCTACCAACTGAGCTAGTGGCGCATCTCTTATGTGCCATACTGCTTTCGCCGTATGTGTCTCTCACAAGAACAAAATAGATTATATTATATTCCGCGCATAAATGCAAGTGTTTTTTGCAAATTTTTTAAAATTTTTTAAAATTCCTATTTTCCTGTCTCTTTTTGCGCATGGCGCTTCCGGAGGAACAGGTACAGGATCAGAAGAAGGATTCCGGAAGTCAGCAGGATCATGCCCACCGGCCCGTAGATCCTGGCCCTGTGGAACGCCTCGGCGGCGTCCCGGACCAAGAGCGGCTCCCCCATGGCGTCCGCCTCCTCCCGGGAGTAGCCCAGCACATCCACCAGATATTCCGACAGCAGATACGGAAGCCTTCCCCTGGCCTTGGTCACATAGCCCTCCAGCGCCACCGCGGAAGACGGCATGGTCCCGTCCGCCGCGTACTCCCAGCTTTCCTCCCAGAGCGCTTCCACAGCCTCCTGGCGCTGGGCCGGAACGCCCAGGATCAATATCCCGTCCGCAGAGGGCAGCGCGTAATAGTATTCGCTGGCGTCCCCGCCCTCGGAATCCGACAGGTTCGCGAAGCAGTCATAGACATAGGGCACCCGCCCCGTCACGTGCATCCCCTCCCGGGCTCCGCCGTTTTCCATCAGCTGCGCTATGTCCGTCCCGGGCTTCGCCGCCATCCAGAAGTTCCCGCCGTTCGCCACCAGGAGCAGGAGCCCTATCACCCACAGGCAGCCGATCGCAACGCCCACGATCGTCTTGCCCAGATCCTCTTTCCAGTCGTCCTTCCAGTTGGCCGCCATCCTCATCCCTCCGATCTGAATCTCCCGCATTCCCTGAAGCCTCTGCCTAAAACAGCGGCCTAATCCCCGCCTACGGCGCTACCCGCCAAAACCGCCGAACGCCTCCTGAACCCATGTGCGGATATTAGTCAATATATTTATGGTATCCTGACCGACAAGGTTCGTGGGAATCGTCAGGCTTCCGCCCTCCTGTGGCGTCAGCGTCACGGAAAGGCTCTTCACGCCCTGCAGCCCCTCCCGAACCGGCCCCTCCCAGGGCAGCGCCTTTCCCAGCCAGGACAGCAGCCCGTCCGCCTTTGCAAGGGCCTGTGCAGGATCCTCTATCCGGAGCCGCATCGTCGCGCCGCCTCCATCGGCCAAGTCGAAGCCAAGGCTCAGCTGCTCCCGCTCCAGCGCGAAGCTGTATCCGTCCCCGCTCTTTTCCCTGGCCATGACAGCCAGCATCAGGAAATACTCCTTTGCCCCAATCTCCTTCCCCGGCGCAGGCAGGCCCATGTCCCCAATCCCGCTCAGGTCCGTGCCGAAGAGCTGTTCCACCTGCTCCAGGGTCATGTACAGCGTCTCCTCCTGCCTGGGCATCAGATAATCCAGCAGCCCAAGCTTTTCCGTCAGGTTGCCGCGGACGGCGTCGTACAGCATGGTCTCGTTTATGACGCTCATGTCATCGCTTAAATACAGCTCCACCAAAGGCTCCGCCCTGCCGTCCGGATAGATCAGCAGATGGGCCTTTCCCTCCAGCGCGCTCCCCTGGACGGAAAGCCTGTACATGGCATCCTCCGGCGTTCCCGTAAGCCTGGCCAGCGTCCCCAGCATCTTCTCCTGCTCCTGAGGCACCGCCTCCCTGTCCAGCTCCACCTCCAGCTCAAAGGCCTTGCAGGGCAGCTCCATCCCATCCTCCAGGGCCTTCGCGGCCTTCCATGCGGGATACAGGTACAGCGCCGCGCCTGCAGCCGTGGCCAGCAGCAGAAAGAGCAATGTCCGCAAAATAAATTTTCCTATCCTCATAGCCCGGCTCCTTCCTGTGCCTTACATCTGTCCAGAATCAGGAAGGGCGGTTCAGCGTTCGCCGATCAACTGGAAAATGTAGAACTTCAGATAATACGACTGATCCGCCGCCCAGAGGATCGGGTGGTCAGGCCCCTGGGTGCGGAACTCCACCTGGCGCAGCCTCCTGTGGGCCCCCGCCGCAGCCTCCCGGATGGTCTTGGCGAACAGCTCCGGCTCCATGAAATGGGAACAGGAGCAGGTGGCCAGGAAGCCGCCGTCCCGCACCAGCTTCATGCCCCGGAGGTTAATCTCCCGATAGCCCTTTGCGGCATTTTTCACGGAATTCCGTGATTTTGTAAATGCAGGAGGGTCCAGGATGACCACGTCGAACCGCTCCCCCTGCTGCTCCAGCCGGGGCAGGAGCTCGAACACGTCCGCGCATTCGAACCGCACCCTCTCCTCCAAGCCGTTGAGCCTGGCGTTCTCCCTGGCCTGCTCCACGGCCAGCTGCGAGGCGTCCACCCCCAGCACGCTCTCCGCCCCGGCCATGCCGGCGTTCAGGGCGAAGGATCCCGTGTGGGTAAAGCAGTCCAGCACCTTCTTCCCTTTGCAGAGCCTCCCCACCGCGGCCCTGTTGTTCTTCTGGTCCAGGAAAAAGCCCGTCTTCTGTCCGTCCTCCACGTCCACCATGTACCGGACACCGTTCTCCACGATCTCCACCTTGGTGTCGAAGGCCTCGCCGATGAAGCCCTTGACCCGCTCCATGCCCTCCTGCAGGCGCACCTTGGCATCGCTGCGCTCATAGACGCCCCGGATATGGATGCCGTCCTCCGCCAGCACCTTCTTCAGCGCCTCCACGATCGCGCCCTTCCACCGGTCTATCCCCAGCGCCAGGGACTCCACCACCAGCACGTCGGCGAATTTGTCCACCACGATGCCCGGCAGGAAATCCGCCTCGCCGAATATCAGGCGGCAGCTGGAGGTGTCGATGGTCTGCCTGCGGTACTCCCAGGCGTCCCGGACGCGCCTCTCCAGGAAGCTCTCGTCTATGACGGCGTCCTTTTTGCGGGACAGCATCCGCAGGGTGATCTTGGACTTCCTGTTGATGTAGCCGCAGCCCATGCAGTAGCCGTCGAAGTCATGCACTTCTACTATATCTCCGTCTTCAAAATCCCCTGTGACGGAGGCGATCTCGTTGTCGTACACCCACATGCCGCCGGCCTTCAGGGTGCGTCCCTCCCCTTTTTTCAATGTCACGATTGTCTGGTACATTCTCTTCCTCTTTATTTCTGAAATATTTCTTACATAATATCCTTTTTCCTCTTGACAAGCAAGCATTTTTTATTTATTATTTTTATGTTATCTATTTTTCTATTGAAGGTCTGAAAGCATATCGGCGCGTGGCTCAGCTTGGTAGAGCGCTGCGTTCGGGACGCAGAGGTCGCAAGTTCAAATCTTGTCGCGCCGACTATAAAAAAGCCCATGGAGATGGGCTTTTTTGATTTTCCGGCTGCACTTCCAGACTATCCGGGCAGTGCCTCAATGCGCCGTTCCTTTCTCCTGGTAGAACATCCGCCGCAGCGTGCAGATGTCCTTGGGCAGGGCCTCCCTGTCCTCCACATCGTGGAGCTTCCTGACCCAGGCGTAATACTCGTTGGCCAGGGGCGTGGTCAGGGCGGAGGTCTTGGTGATGTAGCCCTTGCGGATGGCCTCGTGGGACACGCTGCGCATGAACTTCCAGAAATTGTAGTAGGTCAGCTTCAGCTTGGTCATGTACCCGGCGCTGTCCTCGATGACGAAGCCCTCGATCCTGTGCCCCCGGTATTCGTAGTCCGCCTCCATGACCTCATAGTACCAGTCGAAGAACTCCTGCCAGGTGCCCAGCTCCGCCGCCCTCTCCTTGGGCGTCAGCCCCAGCCCTTCCGCCACATGGCACATGTCCTCATAGCCGTATCTCTCAAATTCCATCTTATTGTGCACGATGTCCAGCAGGAACAGCCTGCTCTCCGGATACTCGATGATATGCGGGTCGTTCTCCATGTCCACGCATTCGAAGACAAAGGAGACTTCATGCTCCCTGCAGTAGGCCTTCAGCCCCTCCAGATGCTCCGGGGACACCTTCCGCCGCACCATCTCCTGGAAATACCCGGCGTACTGGCTGTCTATGGTGGACTTGCTGGCCAGGAACAGGGCGTCCTCGTATTCGTTGTAGCTGGCGATCCCCAGGAACCCGTTCTCCTTCACATAGGCCGTCACCGGGAACCGCAGCTTATGCTGCAGCATGTCGAACCTGGTCTCCGGCCGCTCGTTGACATTGAAGAACTTGTCGTAGGCCCTGGCCACCACCTTCCCCTTCGCGGTATCCAGGTACAGCCCCCTGGCCTTGGTGGTCTGGGCGTCCCAGACCCTGTCGTAGAAGGCCTTGTCCGTGTAGTTGAAGGAGGAGATGTTGCCGTACTTCTTCTCCTGGATGTATCTGTTCTGGCGCAGGGCGATGATCACGTCCCCGATGTCGCTCTCCGTCACCGTCTGCTCCTGTGCCGCCTCCGGCGTCCTGTACACCTCATTGGGCACCTCGACGCAGCGGATGCCCTCCCTGTCCACCTGGACGCAGCGCAGGCAGCCGCCGTACTCCACCTGCCCCTCCAGGTTGAACACCCTGTCGTTGACCTGCACGGGCAGTTGCTTGGTGTTGCGGTGCCCGTGGATCTGGTAGCAGTTGGCCGGCGTGGTGTCGAAGAAGGACTCCGCTATGACCTCGAAGTCATTGTAGCTGCCCACGCCCTTGATCATCTGCTCCGTGGCCACGAAGGAGATGTTCTCCGGCAGGGTGCTCAGGCCCGCGTGGGTGACCAGGAATATCTTGTCGTCATACCGATAATAGGCGCACTGGCCGAACTTCCGGTACAGCTGCCTGACCTGCTTCTTGTCCAGCCCGGCGGCATCCAGCTGGGGCCTGGTGACCAGCTCGAATTCCTTGGACCTGCCCGTGGTATCATTGGCCCAGTGCCACAGCCACCTCTCGTGGTTGCCCTCCAGCATCAGCACGTTCTTGCGGCCCATGATGGACATCAGGAACTCCACCACCTCCACGTTCTCCAGCCCCCTGTCGATGTAATCCCCTATAAAAATGTACATTTCATCATCCTTGATGCCGCCGTTGTCCGCCAGGTACTTCTGCAGGGCGGTGTTGCAGCCGTGGATATCGCCGATGTGGTGGACGCGCTTGTAGGAGGACATGTCGAAGAGCCTGGTCCACACCGTGTCCAGCTCGTCGGGCCGGATCACCTTGATGCCCGAGGGAATCTTCTGGGTGCGGAACCGGGCGTACATATTGTCGATCACGGCCTCCGGCACCCTCTTCACCACCTCTCTGCCCGCGTTCCTGCGCTTCACCTCCTGGATGGGGATGTCCGTGAAGTCCACGCAGTATATCCTGTAACGGTAGGTGTCGCACATCTCCTTGTACCGGTTCATCTCGCTGGTCTTGGAGTTCGTCGCGTCGATGACCGTGAAGTCGCCCCTCTGCATCCTGACCTCCAGGATGGCGAACAGGGTCTTCCACACCGTGGCGTCATTGTCCTGGCTGATTCCCTCCGTGCCGTCCGGCAGCATCACCGGGCTCTGGCACAGCAGCCGGATGTCGTCCGCCGACAGCGCATAGGGCTTTAGGCCATGCTGGGCGATCCAGGTGGACTTCCCGCAGCTGGCGGAGCCCCTTAACAATAGCAAAATCCTCATTTTCATTCCTCCCAAACATAAATCCTGCCGCCAGAGCGCCCCTCCCTCACTCCTTCAGCAGCTGCGCGATCAGATGCTCCACCTCGTGGAGCTGTTCCCTGCTGTTCTCCCTGTGGCTGGCCCTGCGGTACTCCGAGGGGGACATGCCCTTCATGGCCCGGAAGGCCTTGGTGAACACCAGCGCGTCATTGTAGCCGCAGGACAGGGCGATGCTCTCTATGGGGTAAGTGGTGGAGTCCAGCAGCTCTCTGGCCTTTGTGATGCGGAACGTGGAGAGGAACTGCTGGGGGGACATCCCGAGATAATTCTGGAACAGCGTATAGAGATAGCTTCTGTTGATGCACACGTAATCCGCCACATCCGTCACCTTGATGGGATTGCAGTAATTGCTCTGGATGAAGGACACGGCCTTCTTCACATACTGGTTGCCCTTGTCCTCCTGGTCCCTGGCCACCACGCCTGCGCTCTCGGCCAGCACCGAGAGGAAGACCCCCAGCAGGCCGTTGCGGCGCAGGTCGTCGGCCACGCCGAAGGTGTTGTGCTCCATCATGTCCTTTACGATGGAATACAGCTCCTGGTCCCTGTCGCAGGAAAAGATGGGATGCCTGGCGGACAGCCCCATGGCGCTCAGGTACTCTCCCGCCCGGCTCCCGCCGAAGCCCACCCACAGATAGCTCCAGGGCTCCTCCCGATCCGACTGGTAGAATGCCAGCTCATTGGGCTGTATCAGGAATCCGTACCCCGCCTCCAGCCGGTATTCCTTGTCGTGGAACCGGAACAGCCCCCTGCCGCTCAGCACATAGTGGATCAGGTAATGGGGCTTGGAGGCAGGGCCGAAGCTGTGCAGCCCCTCCGTCCGGGAGCAGCCGCAGCAGTTCACATACAGGCTGCCCGCCTTATCATTCTCAAAGTCCAGCTTAAAGGCCTTCTCCATGGGAAACCATCTCCTCAGAACACGAATTCCTTCCTGTCCAGATCCGCCTGCACCTTCTCCAGATCCTCCCGGATGTGGAGCTTCTGGGGGCAGGCCATCTCGCACTTGCCGCACTTCACGCAGTTCTTCGCCTGCTTCTCGTCGCCCAGGTTCCGCTCCCAGCTCCCCTTGACCATGTTGTAGTTCTGGTACATGTGGTAGGTGTTCCACACCCGGAAATTGCCGGGGATGTCCACGCCCGCCGGGCAGGGCATGCAGTAGCGGCAGCCTGTGCAGCCGTTCTGGACGCGGCCCTTGATCAGCGCCACGATGTCCTCTATGGTGGCGCCCTCCTCCGGGGACAGGGGCCGGAAGCCCTCAAAGGTCTTCAGATTGTCCTCCACCTGCTCCATGGTGCTCATGCCGCTTAAGATGACCTTCACGTTGGGCAGGCTCCCCACCCAGCGCAGGGCGTAGGAGGCGATGGAAGCCTCCGGATCCAGGGCCCTGAACTTCCCGGTGATGTCGTCCGCGAAGGCCGCCAGGGAGCCGCCCTTGACAGGCTCCATGATGACCAGGGGGATGCCCTTCTCCTCGGTGAGGCGGTAGCCCTTCATCCCGGCCTGCTCCTCCGTGTCCATGTAGTTGAGCTGGATCTGGCAGAAGTCCCAGTCCCTGTAGTTCAAGATCTCCTCGAAGACGTTATAGTCGTCATGGAAGGAGAAGCCCAGGTACCGGATCTTCCCCTCCGCCTTCAGGGCCTCCAGCTTCTCCACTGCCCCCAGCTCCACCATCTTGTGGAAGCTGTCCTTGTTCAGGGCGTGGAGCAGGTAGAAGTCTATGTAGTCCGTCTGCAGGCGGCCCAGCTGCTCCTGGAAGGTCGCCTCCACGTCATCCAGCTTCTCCACCTTCCAGCAGGGCAGCTTGGTGGCCAGGAAGAAGGAATGCCTGTCGTATTTCTTCAGGGCCCTGCCCACGAAGGGCTCGCTTGCGCCGTCGTGGTAGGGATAGGCGGTGTCGATATAGTTCACTCCGGCGGCGATGGCCTTATCCAGCATCCGCTCCGCCTCCGGCTCGTCGATCTTCCCAT
Organism: uncultured Lachnospiraceae bacterium; assembly: GCA_947068385.1. GTDB lineage: Bacteria > Bacillota > Clostridia > Lachnospirales > Lachnospiraceae > Acetatifactor. Next base: position 9,414 of record CAMTBF010000018.1, on the reverse strand, counting down.
CCGCGGTCACCGGGAAGCGCATGCAGCCGAATCCCAGCAGCGATGTCTCGATTCCCAGTTTCTCCAGTTTTCTTTTCTCCATTTTATTCTCCTCCATTCGTTATGATGCGCTATCTTTTCTTCAGCATCTTCTTCTCGCCCTTGTTGTAAATCTTCATGGTGACATACGCCTCCACGATCAAGAGCAGCGTGCCCACCAGGCTGACCCACCCTCCGATAAGGTAGGTGCAGAACATGGTGACCACCGCCGCCACGCCAAAGCCCATGACCAGCTTGGCGCAGAACCTATTGTACTTCTTCACGTCCTCCACCTGGATGGGGAACTTGTTGAACACCTTGTTCCTCTCATCGCTGCTGAGAATCTTCGCGCCCACATAAGCGCACGTACCTCCTATGAACAATAGCAATACCAGATCCATACTCTCCTCCTATTCTCCGTATATCTTCTCTCTCAGATATTTGATATTCGTCTCGAAATCCACCTCCAGCACCTGCATCTCCCGGATCGTCACGTCCCGGTAGGTGTCCGGCTGGGGGATATTGTCGGACACGATGTCGTAGGTCAGCAGCTTCCCCGCCATCAGGCTCAGGCGAAAGCACTCGTTCTTGGTCAGGTTGGTGGTCAGGTTAGGCATGAGGCCGTCTATCAGCCCTCCCGCATTGGTGAGCACTGCCCCCGGAAGCTTGCCGATCACCGCCGTCAGGACCTTCCTCTGGCGCTCCGTCCTGCCGAAATCCGTGCCCAGGTAGCGGTTCCTGCTGTAGGCCAGGGCCTGGGGGCCGTTCAGGTGCACCACCGCGGGGCCGTTGTCGGCTACGGAGAGGTCCATATTGTCCGTGCCCTGCTCCCTGCCGGTGAGCATGTTGTACTCCACCAGATAGCCGTTCACATACTCTATCTCGTCCCGGGTCAGCTCCAGCTCGATGCCGCCCACCGCGTCCACCAGATTGGCGAAGGCCTGGAAGTTCACCAGCATGTACCGGTTCACCGGGATGCCGAAATTGTGCTCGATGGTCTCCATCAGGAGCTCCGCGCCGCCGAAGGCGTATGCCGCGTTCAGGCGGTTGCCGTCATGCCCGGGGATGTCCACATAGATGTCCCGCAGCAGGGAGGTCATGTAGATGGTCTTCGTCCTGCTGCTGATGGACAGGAGGATCATGGCGTCGGAGCGGCCGTCCTCCCCGTTCTCCCTGGAGTCGTTGCCGATCAGAAGGATGTTCACGACCCCGTCTTCCTTCATGGGCTCCGCGGCCACGGCCGCCAGCTCCTTATAATTCATCTTTCCGTACACCGCTCCCACCAGCTGGTACAGGCCCACGCCCAGCAGGGCGATTATCAGCGCCACGGCTATCAGGAATTTCCTGAGCCCGTGTTTCTTCTTGCGGCGCTTCTTCTGCGCCTTCGGCGGCGTCTTCGGCTTCTTCGTCATCCGGGAATCCCCCTCCCTCTGTTCCGGCTCTGTCTCTTTGGAATTCCCTTTCTTTTGGGACTTCTTTCTCTTCTGAGGCCTCTCCTCCTCTTCGTATTCTCCGTATCCGTCCTGCTCCCCGTATGCCGGCCTCCCCCTCCTGGGGGCTTCGTCCCGGTATCTGTGGGGCTGCTTCCCCGGCACCTCGTCCTCGTACTCCGGCTCCCGCCTCCGGGGCGGCCCCTCCCCGTATCCGGTTCCTCGCCTCCGGGGCAAATCCTCCTCGTATCCGCTTCCTCGCCTCCGGGACGGATTCCCCTCGTATTCGGTTCTCCTCCCGGGGCGCGGCTCTTCCCCGTATCCGGTTCCCCTCCCACGGGGCGGCAGCCTGTCCTCGTCCTCCTGCCAATCCTCCGGCCAGGGTTCCCCGTCCTCGTCGTATTCCCCGTCCTCCGGGCTCCAGCGGGACTCGTCCTCCCAGTCGTCCCAGTCCTCGCCGTCCTCCGCATACGCGTCCCCGTCCTCCCGGGGCCCCCGCTCTCTCCGGGAACCGCCTCTGCTCCAAGGCCCTTCTATAATCCGGACATCCTGCGGCTCCTTCCGGGGATTCGGGCCATCCGGCCCCGGGCCCTTCCCGCTTCCGGCATCTCCGGCCCCGTCCATCTCCTTCTCCAGGAACGCCTCCAGCCCCCGCTGGATCTGCTCCATCTCATTTTTGTTGCTGTCGTCCATCTGCCCTTCCACCTCTTGCACTGACTTATGAGCACTATACCACATCCCGGCGCATCCGTCACGAAAAGAAACATTAATATTTTTTAAATATTGCCTTTTCCCCTCCCAGATATTATTATTATAATGTAAAAATACCTGCTTGCCAATGTTATTCTCACAAAAAAGAGGAGTAAATTCGATTATGAAGAGCTTTTCCAAGAAATTCGCGGGCATTTCCCTGGCCGTCATGCTGCTGCTCCCCCTGCTCCCGCTGTTTTCCCTGCCTGCCGCGGCGGCGGAGGCGGACGCGGAGCAGGTGGACATCCTGTTCCTCCATGACACCCATTCCCATCTGGACAGCTTCCCCACCGTGGAGGGCGGCCAGAACGTGACTTTGGGCGGCTTCGCCCGCATACAGACATTGATCGACGAAAAAAGGGACGGAAATCCCGACGCCCTGCTCCTGGATGCCGGGGACTTCTCCATGGGAACCCTGGTCCAGACCATCTTCCACACGGACGCGCCGGAGCTTCGGATGCTGGGCTATCTGGGATGCGAGGTCAGCACCTTCGGCAACCATGAGTTCGACTACCGCTCCGTAGGCCTGGCCGGAGCCCTGGAGGCCGCGGCGGAAAGCGGCGACCCTGTCCCCGCCCTGGCCCTGTGCAACGTGGACTGGGAGGCCATGGAGGCGGAGGGGCTCACGGAAGACCAGCGGCTCTTAAAAGAAGCCTTCGCGGCCTATGGCGTAAAGGATTACGTCATGCTGGACAAAGGCGGCATCCGCATCGCGGTGCTGGGCGTCTTCGGGGAGGATTCCCTGGCCTGCGCTCCCACCTGCGTGCTGAAATTCCGGGACATCTCGGAGGCGGCAGCCGACACAGTGAAGGAAATCCGGGAGAATGAAGACGTTGATATGATAGTCTGCGTCTCCCACAGCGGCACCAGCGAGGAAGCCGACAAGTCCGAGGACGAAATCCTGGCAAAGGCCGTGCCCGAAATCGACCTGATCGTCAGCGGCCATACCCACACCTCCCTCTATGAACCCATCCGCCACGGGGACACCTACATCGTCTCCTGCGGCTCCTATGGCAGGAACCTGGGGAGCCTGTCCATGTCCAGGCAGGCGGACGGGCGCTGGCAGATGGATTCCTATGAGCTGATCCCCGTCACCCAGGACATCCGGCCCGATGACGATGCCCAGGCCAAGATCGATGGCCTGAAGGAGAAGATAGACGCCACCTACCTGGCCCGGTTCGGCTACACCACGGAGCAGGTCCTGGCCCGAAACGGCATCGAATTCGCCACCTCGGACGACCTGTACGAGACTCACACGGAGCACAACCTGGGCAATCTCCTGGCCGACTCCTTCGCCTACGCCGCGGCGCAGGCGGACGACCCTGACGACCATCCGATCGACGTGGCCATCGTGCCCTCAGGCTGTGTCCGCGACACCTTCGCCACAGGGGACGTCACCGTCACGGACGTGTTCAACGCCTACTCCCTGGGGATAGGCCCGGACGGCATCCCCGGCTACCCCCTGATCAGCATGTACCTCACCGGGGCGGAGCTGAAGACCGGGGCGGAGATAGACGCCTCCGTATCGGATTTCATGAAGTCCGCCAGGCTCTACATCAGCGGCCTGCACTTCACCTTCAATCCCCACCGGATCATCCTGAACAAGGTCACGGACTGCTATATGACCGATGAAAATGGCAACCGTGTGGAAATAGAGGACGACAAGCTCTACCGTGTGGTCTGCGACCTCTACAGCGGCCAGATGCTGGGCGCCGTCACGGACGTGTCCTACGGCATCCTGTCCGTGCAGCCCAAGTTCGCAGACGGCACCCCCATAGAGGACATCGAGGACGCCATCATCACGGACGGCGGGCGGGAGCTGAAGGCCTGGGCAGCCATCGCCGCTTACCTGGATTCCCTGGAGGATCTGGACGGGGACGGCGTCTCTGACATACCGGAGGCTTACGCTTCCGCCCAGGGCCGCAAGGTGATCGAGGACAGCAGGGCCATCGGCGATTTGGTAAAGAGCCCTAATAAATTCGCGTTTATCATCCTGGGTGTCATTGTGCTGCTCCTGGCCCTGATTGCCCTGTTGCTCTGGCTGCTCATAAAGCTGGTGCGCAGGCTGACGGGCAGAAGCGCCCGCAGGAAAGGATGAGGATTCGGTCATGAGCGCAACAAGATACAAGATATCGAACAAGAATATATACGGCTTCCGGACAGGCATGTACCAGATGATGCTTCTGATGATTCCGCTGCTGATTGTCCTGTCCCTGCTGGCGGAGTTCGTCCTGGGGCCTGTGCTGTATGGATTCTACCAAAAGGATGCCGCCCTGGAAGAAGGCGCGGCCGGAAGCGAGGCCGGGGCCCATGTCCAGGTGGCGGAGTCCATTGCGGACATGGAGCGGCTGGGCACCTTTACCCTGATCACCAAGGGCGCGGTGGTCAATCATGACACTGTCCGCAGCGGAGACCAGCTCTACCACCGCCTGCACCTCCCCAGCGGAGAGCTGGTGATCGCCCACATCAACAAAAAAGCGATCCAGGAAACGGAGGAGGCGGGCGTCTACCGCCTGCCCACAGGGGTATGGAGAGAGTGGGAGCCGCCTGCGGAAGTCCTGGTCTACGAAGAGCTGCTGGCGGCCCCGGATCATTATGTGGACATGTACGGGGACTATGTGCCGGTGCTCTCCCAGTCGGATTACGGCATGGCCCTGGGCAGGATGGCCTCTGCGTGGCTCTTCGTGATCCTCCTCTTCCTCTACAGGGTGATCGGGGTGCGGCTCTGGCGCTTCGCCCCTGCCATCTTCTGGAAGCGGGATCCCCCGCTGCCCAAAAACGACACCGAGCTTTGGTGCGCCTCCACCTTCGCCATCTGGGCCCATTCCTTTTCCATGCTGGAGGGCTGGCCTCTGGTGACGGGCGTCCACGGGAGCCGGAAGGTGGTGGCGAATTTCCGCCAGACCTCCCTGGGGGAGCAGTGGGACATCCATGACCGCCGGGGTGGCCTCCAGACCGTACATGAGCTGACGGAAAAGCATTCCGGGCGCTACGATACCCCCTGCGCGGGCTGGGACCTGTGCAGGGCCACCCAGCTTTTGGGCATGATGTACCTGGTGCGGATGATAAACCGCGAAGAGCTGGATGTGGAGTTCGTCAGAGCCGGGAGAGTGATCCAGCAGCGGTTCGGCTCCTGGGACGAGCTGGCCGAGAGCTATCTGGAGGGGTATGAGGCCTGGCTGGCCAGGTGCGGGCAGTCGGACGCGGCCCAGTACGCCGCCAGGCGCAGGAGCATCTACCTGCAGCTGAAGGCGGATCCTGACGGCCCCTACTCGGTGCCCTGGAGAGTGGATCTCACCGCCACCCCGGGCGAAGGGGAGCGCAGGGTGCTGAAAAGGGTGCTGTCCCGGTATCGGGATCCGAAGCTGTGACTTGTATTTTCCGGATTGACCCAAAAAGGGGAGATATATTTGAAGGAACACAGGACAAAGCATGCAATCACCCTGGACGGCACAGATGTATATGGAGGAAAGATAATGTTAAAGAACATACTGAAAAAGAACAGAACCCCGTTCCTGCTCAGCCTGATACCGGTGGTGATCGTGGGCGTCATGGCTCCGCTGCGCTCCTATATCATGCAGCTCTTAATCGATTCCTCCGACCGCCGGGAGCTGCTGGAGAGATGCCTCCTGGCCGCAGTCTTCAGCCTGGGGGTATTCCTCTTTGAATGGGGCAGCAAAAAGAGCCAGACCATCGTGGTGCGGCGCATCGAGAAGAATCTGCGCAACGACCTGATGTGCAACCTGTTCCATATCTCCGCGAACCAGTTCGAAGAAAAGGGCCTGGCATATTACCTCTCCAAGTTCACCACGGACATCAAGATTATATTGGACGATGGCATCAACAATGTCTATGGCATGATCATGCAGGCCATCTTCATGGTGGTGGCTGTCGCCTATCTGATCTGTGTGGAGCCGCTCATCCTGCTCATCGTTGCAGGGGTGAGCGCCCTACAGTTCGCGGTGCCGAACCTGCTGAAAAAGAGGATCGCCTCCTCCAGGAAGGAGTATACGGAGGCCCTGGAAATCTATCTGGACGGGGTGAAGAACGACCTGGGCGGCCACAAGGTCATAAGGACCTTCGGCGCCATAAGGCAGATTTTGGGGAAGCAGGAGAAGCTCAGCGACTTCGTCTGCAGGAAGAACGAGTCCTCCTCCCAGACCCTGTACAGCGCCCAGGCCCTGGCTTCCTTCGTGAACAACGGGGCCTTCTTGGTAGTCCTGGGAAGCTGCATGTTCTTCGTGACGGCGGGCAGGATGACCGTGGGCGAGGTAGTGGCAATCACCAATATGATGAACTTCATTCTGACCCCATGCATGTCCATCGCCAACGGCATGATCCAGTTAAAAGCCATGGAGAAGGTGAAGGCCGAGCTGGAGGCTCTGCTGGCGCTGGAGAGCGAGAGGCAGGGAAAGGAGGCCCTCCGGGAGGAAATCCGGGAAATCCGCCTGGAGCAGGTCAGCCAGAGAATCGGCGAGAACTTTTCCCTGGAGGGGCTGGACCTGACCTTTGAGAAGGGTGGGAAGTACGCCATCGTGGGCAGGAGCGGAAGCGGGAAGTCCAGCATCATCAGGCTGCTCACCGAATACGGGCCGGAGTACACAGGCCATATCCTGGTCAACGGGCGGGAGCTTTCTGGAATCGACAGGGAGAGCGTCATGCACCTGAGCCCGGTGTGCTACCAGCAGACCTACCTCTTCAACGACACAATCTTCAACAACGTGGTGCTGTACCAGGACTATACCAAAGAGCAGGTGGTGGAGGCCCTAAAGAAAGCGGGCATCTACGACACCGTCCGCAGGCTCCCCAAGGGGATAGAGGAGGAGATCCAGGAGAACGGGAAGAACTTTTCCGGCGGCGAGCTGCAGAGGATAGCCCTGGCCAGGCTGTTCCTTCGGAACAAGGCGATGACCTTCCTGGACGAGATCACCTCCGGCCTAGACAATGCCACCGCCTATGAGATCGAGGAAAGGCTGCTGGATGAAGACATGACCATCGTAAGCATCACCCACCGATACAACAGGACGCTGATGCGGAAGTACAGCGAAATCATCGTGATGGACGGCGGGAGGATCGTGGAGAGGGGAAGCTTCGATGAACTGATGGAGAGGGAAGGGGCGTTCCATAGGCTGTATAAGGTTCTGGAGGAGTGATGGCAAAGGCATTTGGAGGTTCTGGTCGGCTGCCTCATTCCTGCCGCAGGCGGCTCATTCCCTGGCCCCCACTATGTGGCATTGCTCCGAATGGTGATCACGGCCCTGGCCCCGCCCCAGGGCCCCGTGCAGTATTCCAGCCCGCCAGCCGGCCCGTACACCCGCCGGATGCGGTCGTAGACATTCTTCACGCCCAGGCTGTCGTGGGCGCTGTCCGTCGGGCCCTCTCCATGGATATACCGGTTCACCGCCTCCATGTCGCCGCCCCGGCCATTGTCGGTGACGGAGATCCGGATCTCTCCCAGGCCCGCCATCTCGGCGCATATCTCGATCCGGCCATCCTCCCGGACGGAGTCGAAGCCGTGGATGATACAGTTTTCCACCAGGGGCTGGATGATCAGCTTCGGAATCAGCACCGCGCTGCACTCCGGCGCGATGGAGTACACAAACTGAACCGTCCCTCCGCCGCTCATCTTCTGCAGCTCCTCATATTGGCGGATGATTCCAATCTCCTTTTCCAGAGGGACCAGGCCGTTGGGCTCCCTGGTATTGTAGCGCATGATCTGCACCAGGCGGTTGAGCTGCTTCGCGATCGCCTCCTGCCCGCACAGAAGCGCGTGGCAGCTCACAGTCCCCAGGGTGTTATAGACAAAATGGGGATTGATCTGGGCCTGCAGGAGCTGCAGCTCCGCGTTTTTCTGTTTTTCCGCGCTCTCCCATACGTCACGCAGCATCTGTCGGATCTTCTCCTGCATCCGGTTATAGCCACGGTACAGGATGCCGATTTCGTCATTGCCCAGATTCCGCTCCTCCACAGGCTCCACAAGTCCCCGCTCCATCTGCCCCGCCAGGCGGACGATGGGCGCGGTGATGGTACGGCTCAGCAAGGTGATGAAAAAGATTCCCACCAAAAAGGCCACCGCCAGGAGCACCGGCAGGATCCACAGCATCTGCAGGGACATCCTGTTGATATCGTCCGCCGGGATGACCGTCAGAAGCTCCATCCCCTGGGCAACCCTGTCCTTCTGTACCAGGTACTGCTTTCCCTGGTAGCTGCAGTAATCCGTGTCCTGACCCATAGATTTCCAGACTGAGACCAGGCTTTCCGCGGATAAAAGCCCCTCCATCCCCTGGTTGGCATATAGGACATTGCCCTTTTCGTCCAGGATGGCCAGCTGGGCCCTGTCCGGCATCTCCGACATGTCGATGCGGTTCTCGATTTCGGCGAAGTCGATGCCCGCCACCATCACGCCCAGGTCTTTCACCTCATACCCCTCCTGCCAGGTGAAATACTGGTACCGCAGAAGCTTTGCCATGAACAGCCTTCCCGGAGCCGTCTCATCCACGAACCAATGGCTCTCCCCGGCTTTCTCCATGACCTTTTCGTACCAGCCGAAAGCCTCCATGCCCGTATTCCGGTAAAATCCGCTTTCAAAACCGTTCCACTTCTCCAGGTACACCGCCATGGGATACTCCCCCGACACCAGGAGGGCGTGTACGTCTGTGGGGTAAAACAGTACCTCCAGCATAGCTTCATGAACATGATGCGTGTCCACCATGACCCTGAAATCGAATCCCTCTTCCCGGGGATCTGTAAAAATAATCCTCTCTGCTATACTGGACACGTTTTTCCTGTCATCTGTAATATAAGAATTTTCGTTATCGCACACCACATCCACAGCATCACCCACGGAGCGGAAGATATCCCTGATACCATTCGCATTCGTAGTAATTGCCATAGAAAAATTCTTCTGGAAATACTGTTTGAAGACATTTTTATAATATCTAAAAAGAAAAATGCCCGCTGCAAGAATCAATATCAGAAGCAGCCCGCAGAACAACGCTGACATCTTTTTGCGCAGACTCATGTCCCGATATATCTTACTCATCCCACTCCTTCTCCTATCCATTCCTGTGCCAGTACTTCTCCCGATATTCCCCGGGCGTCATGTTCATGCTGCGCCTAAATACCTTGTTGAAATATCCGGCATCCCTGTATCCCGAAAGTCTTGCGATTTCCTTAACGGAGCTCACGCTGTGCTGCAGCTGCTCACAGGCGAAGC
>CAMTBF010000017.1 GCA_947068385.1 uncultured Lachnospiraceae bacterium | reverse complement strand
GTCCTCCAGGTCTTTCTGGAGGATGTCCAGATAGGGGACAAGGATTCCATGCTTGCGGGGCAGGACATATTCCGGATTCAGCTCCTCGTAGCGGAAGCTCTTCCTGCCGCCCTCCTTTGCCCGGTTCCAGAAGAACAGGAGCATCTGCAAGGGCAGATAATAGAAGATGTCCTTGTGGGTATAATAGATCAGGAAAAAGGAAATCCCGCCCTGCTTCTCGAATTTCTCCATGAAGCTTACCTGGTGCGCATGGATGTTCTGCAGGGCAAAGGTGTCCGCCGCGCATTCCTTTGCGTCGAAGCAGACGGGAAGCCCTTGTATCGCGCCGATGTAGTCAACCGTGCTCTTCTGCTCGAAATAGGCCAGCGTGATCTGCCGGCTCTCCTTGTCTATCCGGATGGGAGTGATGGGGGTGGGCACCTTCTGGATCAGGGCAAGGCCCGCATCCGCATACTTTTCGTTCGTCCGGTTGATCATATCCTCCAGTGTGGAGCCCCGCAGCCCCCGGGAATTCCATGTAGCCATATCTTTTCCTAATCGCTTTCGGTTTTTTGGGGGAACAGCTCCCGCTCCAGCCTGGCGAACAGCTCCGGGCAGGGGGCCGTGACGGTCCGGCCGCTCAGGGCGCTGCCGATGCCGGACGGAGCCTCCGGGAACGTGACCCGGCAGGCATGCAGCAGCTGGTGGGACAGGCCGTACCGCCTGTGGAGCTCCCGGTTCACCCCTTCCAGGCCGTATTTGGCATCCCCGATCAGAGGATGGCCGATGCTGGCCAGATGGGAGCGTATCTGGTGGCTTTTCCCCGTTATCAGCTCTACCTCCAGCAGGGTATAGCGATCCGTGACGGCAATGGGAGCATAGGCCGTGTGGATGGGGACAGGCTTTTCGCCAGGACCTCCGCCCTCCGCCGTCCGGGCTACCGTCACCTGGTTCCTCATGGCATCCTTGGCGAGGTACCCCCGGACGGATGCCGCCTCCCCCAGCGCCCCTATACAGATTGTCCGGTAGAATTTCCCCAGAGAGCGCTCCCGGATGCACCGGCTTACGTACTGCAGCCCCGCCAGGCTCTTCCCTCCCAGCACGATGCCGCTGGTGTTCCTGTCCAGCCGGTTGCAGACAGAAGGGCGGAAGGTGGAAAGCTCCCCTGCCAGAGCGGGATTCTTCGACAGCAGATAGCCTATCATCCATTCGTTCAGGCTTGCGTCTCCGGGAGCCGCTTTCTGGGCCAGGATGCCGGTTGGCTTGTTCATGATCAGGAAGTCGTCGTCCTCATACAGCACCGTGATTCCCTGCAGCCTGCGATAAGCGGCCCAATATTCCCCCAGGCGCTTCTCCCCCCCAGGCAGGGCTGCCCCTCCCCCAGGGCCTCCCTGCCCGGCGGAACCCGGATCCCCCGGGGCCCTGCCGGAGAACTTCCCGAAGGTCTCGTCCGAAAAAAAGGTGCACACCTCATCCCCTACAGAGAGGATCTCCCGCCCTTCCGCCTTCTTGCCGTTCAGGGTGATGTTCTTCTTGCGCAGCATCTTGTACAGGAATCCGCTTCCGGCAAGGGGCAGGTATTTATGTAGAAATTTGTCCAGACGCTGTCCGGCCTGGTTCGCTCCGATTCTCACTGACTGCATATGATCCTCCCGGAAATGCGTTTTGTTCAGGGCTCCTCACCAGCGCTGCATGTTCCGCCGATGCTTTTCCAGATAGATGCTCCTGAACTCCTCCACGGATATGCCGTAGCTGAGCAGGACATCGTTGTAGTACATCATGATGTCCACCATCTCCTCGATGAAATGTGCCCGGGTGCCGGCATCCTCCATAATCTTGCGGACGCCCTCCTTTTTCATGATGTCGGCGGCTTCCCCCACCTCTATCATCATCCACATGAGCTGATCCTTGCCCTGCTCCGGCGACAGGGGATTCCATTTGTCCTTGTACCTCTCCTGTAGCTGCCGCTGTATCTCCTGCATTTCCTGAAAGCCAAAATCTTCCATAGTCCGTGTATCTCCTGTCCTGGTATTTCTGCTGTCCCTCTATAACGCTACGCTCTTCAAGGTCGCGATGACTGACCGGGTCAGTCCTTCCTTCTGCTCCAGCCCCTTCATCTGCTCCAGCCGCTCTGTATATTTCTTCAGGTCCGTAAATATCTTCACGGTGACGTTCTTGTGCCCGTCCGCTTTCAGGATATCGCCGATATGCCTGTAGAAGTCATTTTCCCCGAAAGCCCCCGTCCCTTCCGCGAAGCCGCACACTGTGTTGCCGCAGACGGTCATGTGGCTGACCACATAATTCTTCTTATAGGAGGTGAACACCATGTCGTAGAGGCAGCTCAGGCCCTGGACATGCCGTTCAATTTCCTCTGCCGCTTCGCTGCCACAGCTCCTGAAACGCAGAAACATAATCGCCCCCACCGCGCTCTTGCTGGCGGGAAGGCAGCCCAATACGGCTACGATGCTGAGCAGGTTCGCCCGCCGCCCTGTCTGGATGTAGCCTGCCACGAACAGGGAGATCGAGATGGCGAAATAGAGGACCGTGCGGATGATCTCATATTTTTTCTGGGTGTTCAGGTAGTTTCTGGTTCCCTTCACGCTGTCCGTGGTGAACAATCGCTTTAGCTGCATTGGTTTTCACAGTCCTTTCTTCTTCATCTGTTCCATGGCCCGAAGGAGGGCGCTGTGGGGCGCAAGCTTCGTCAGCGCCCGGAATGCCCGGATTGGCAGGCTGCACACGGATACAGGCCGTCTGTGGTAGGAATCCCGCAGGGCAAGGGCCACCACCCTCTCCGCGTCCACCATGGTATACTTCTTCACGGCAAGCGTGGAGCCCGTGGCCTCCGCGATGTCGAAAAAGGGCGTGTCCACAGGCCCGGGGCAGACGCTGGTCACATGGATGCCGGCGTTCTTCAGCTCCTCCCCCAGCGCCCTGGAGAAGCTCAGCACATAGGCCTTCGTGGCCGCGTACACCGCGAAGCCCGGCTGGGGCAGGAATGCCGCGCTGGAGGCCAGCTGGATGATGCGGCTGCCCCACCTCATGTAGGGGATCAGGCGATGGGTCAGCTCCGTCAGGGCTTCGCAGTTCAGGCGGACCATCCCCGTCTCCAGGCCGCAGTCCTGCTCGCAGAAGCTCCCCATGATGCCATAGCCCGCACAGTTGATGAGCATCCGCACCACGGCATTGTGCCGGAAGGCGGCTCCTTCCAGGGCCTCCAGGGATTCCTCCCGGGTGATGTCCATGGCGAATATCCTCGTCCTGTGCCGCATGGTCCCTGCAAGCTCCTCCAGCCTGCCGCGGTTTCTGGCCACCAGCCAGAATTCGTCCGTCCTGTCGAAATGCCCGTCCATCTGACGCGCGAATTCCCGGCCGATGCCGGAGGACGCCCCTGTAATGATGATGATGTTCATGTGCGATTCCTTCCTTGATCATATCCTATAGGCCATTGTATACGGAAGAGGGGCCCTTCATACGAAAAGGCCTGTATAATCTTCGATATAATAATCGGCCAGCTCTTTTTTCAGCTCCCTGAACTGGGCGGAATAGTCGTCCTCCACGGCGCAGACCCGCATGCCCGCGTTCTTTCCGGCCAGGATGCCCGCCGTGATGTCCTCGAACACCAGGCAGCGCTTTGGGGATACCCCTAGCCCCTCCGCCACGGCCAGATAGATATCCGGGCTGGGCTTCCCGCGCTCCACATCGGTGCCGGTCATGATGCAGGAGAAATAGTCCCGGAGATTGTGCACCCCGGCCACGTTCTCCACCAGCACCCTGGAATTGCTGGTGGCGATGCCCAGCCTGATCCCCAAGTCCCTGCACCCGGCCAGGAATTCCGGGATGCCCTTTTTCAGGGGCACCTCATACATGTACTTATCCCATGCCATCCGGTTCCACTCCTCCATGATCTCCTCCTGGGATTCCGGGATAGGAAAATGCTCTTTAAAATAATGGGCAGTCTCGCCGAAGCTCATGCCCTCTATCTTCGTCTGCAGGTCCTCCGGCAGGGCGATGCCGTACCGCCCCAGATATTCGATGTCGATGGCCCGCCACATCCACATGGAGTCCACCAGGGAGCCGTCCATGTCGAATATCACCGCATCGATGTCATGCATCATCTCGTGCAACATTTATCAAACCTCCCTGCAGTCGTCCTTCAGGGCTGCCAGTTCCTCCGCCGTCAGCTCCCGGTACTCTCCCGGCCGCAGCTTCGGATCCAGCCGAAGGCCGCCGAACGCCACCCGCTGCAGGCCCACTACCTCATTGCCCACTGCCTGCAGCATCCGTTTCACCTGATGGAACTTTCCCTCGTGTAAAGTGAGGAGGACCTTGTCCTCCCGGAGGATGCCGTCCTCTGTCAGCAGCTCCACCCGGGCCGGCAATGTGGGCCGCTCCTCGCCGATGTCCACCCCGGCCTCCAGCCGCCGGATCTCCGGCCGTCCCAGGCCGTGGGCCAGAACCGCAAGGTAGGTCTTGTCCACATGCCTCTTCGGGGCCAGCAGCCTGTGGGCCAGGTCCCCGTCATTGGTCAGGAGCAGGAATCCCGTCACGTCCTTGTCCAGCCTGCCCACCGGAAAGATGTCCTCCCGGGCGTCCTTCCCCAGAAGGGACACCACGGTCCTGGAGACATTATCCCTGGTGGCGGATACGACGCCCTCCGGCTTGTTCATCATATAGTAGACGTATCTGCGGTATTGCAGCGGCTTTCCCCGAAAGGTGACCGTATCCGAAAGCTCGTCGATCTTCCGGTCCGGATTCGTGGCCGGGACGCCGCCCACGGCCACGACGCCCTGCCGGATGAAGGCCTTCACCTGGCTCCGGGTGCCTATGTTCAATTCGCACAGAAATCTGTCAAGGCGCAAATCCATGCCCTCCCCTGGGATGTCGATTCCGGGACATTGGAATGTCCCGCTTGCTTTGCACATATAGTATCTTGATAGAATAAGGAGCCTCCCGCTATGAGACTGCTGACCGTAATGTTCCTTCTGCTGCTGGGCTGTATCCTGACCCATTCCGGGCTTGCCCTCTCCTATGCCGCCATGGGGCTGGGCCTGTGGTTCGAGAAAATGATCCCCTCCCTTCTGCCCTTCATGATGCTCTCCGGCATCATGGTGCGCCTGCGGCTGACGGACAAGGCCGCCATGCTGGTCTATCCAATCGTCAGGCCGCTGATGAAGGTGCGAAAGAACGTGTGCTACGCCATGCTCATGGGCTTCCTCTGCGGCTTTCCCATGGGGGCAAGGGTGGTGGACGATCTGTACGGACGGCAGATGATCGACAGAAGGGAGGCGGAATATCTCCTGGCCTTCTGCAACAACATCGGCCCTGTGTATTTCTGCAGCTTCGTGCTGCCCCTTCTGGGCAGGAGGCTGGTATGGCCCTACCTCTTCGGCATGTACGGGATCCCCCTGCTGTACGGCATGGCGCTGCGGTATACACGTTTCCGCGACATCCCTCTGCCCGGGAAGAATCTCCCCCTGCCTGGGGAGAATCTCCCCCTACCGGGGGAGGAGGGAGGCCGCCCTGCCGCCCTTGTGGCCTGTGAGGACAAGAGCGGCTTAGCCAAAAGCCATTCCGGCGCACGCTTCTGGGAAAAGCTTCTGGAAGCTGTGGACGGCTCCGTCCAGGCCTCCGTGCGGAGCATGCTTTCCCTGGGGGGATACATGATCCTGTTCAACCTGTTGAACCTGGTTCCCCACCTGCTCTTCGGCCGTCCCGTAGCCCCCCTGTCCCCATTGCTCGAAATCACAGGGGGCCTGAAGCTTTTGGGGGACGCCTTCCCTCTTTACAGCCTGCTGGCGCTCTCCTTCGGGGGGCTGTCCTGCATCGCCCAGACCTATAGCTGCATCGGCGATTCGGACCTGTCCATCAGCGATTATATCCTGCACAAGGTCGTGCTGACCTTGCTGTGCGGCCTGTTCTATCTGGGCTGGTTCCTGCTCCTGCCCGGGTCTTTCCTGCGCTGAACCTGCGCGTCCGGACGCGGGAGGGCCCATGAAAGCCCCATACAGGAAAGAACCAGTTCCCTTGGAATGTCCTTCTTCCGCGAGGAACTGGTTCTGGAACGATCTCACATCACATCCAATTTGTCGTCATCCTCCTGGTCGTCCAGGTGCAGATCCAGATCCTCCACGGGATGGAGGGAGCGGAGATTGGACTGGATCAGGTCCCGGTACTGGCCCAGAGAGCCCAGAAGCCGTTCATAGTCCGCGTTGGTGGACTGGATGGCGGAGGACGTGATGGAATCCAGCTCCACCAGCCGGCTTTCCATATATTGGGAGGCCTGGGTCCTCAGCTCGTTGGCCTCCATGGTGGCCTTGTCCAGGATCTCCCGGGCCTGGTTGGCGGCGGTGGCCACGATCCCGTTGGCCTGGGCGTAGGCCTGCTGCATGATCTCATGTTCGCTGATCAGCTCATTGGTGTGCACCGTGGCCTCGTCTATCAGCGCCTGGGCCTTGGCCCTGGCGTCGTTCAGGATGGCCTCCTTGTTGCTGATGATCTTCTGGTACCGCTTGATCTCCTCAGGGGTGCGCATGCGCAGCTCACGAAGCAATTCGTCAATCTCTTCCTTATTCACGATGATCTCGGAATTTGACATGAATTTCGGCTTGCAGCTCTCGATATACTCCTCTAATTCATCAATCAACTGTTCTATTCTGCTGCTCATATGCGTCACTCCTATCTATTATAGAATGTGGTACTTCTCATAAATCAGCTTTGCCACGAATTCCGGAACGCACTGGCTGATGTCCCCGCCGAAGCTGGCGATCTCCTTGACGCTGGAGGAGCTGAGGTATGCGTATTCCAGGCTTGTAGTCAGGAACACGGTGTCCAGCTTCTCTCCGGAAAGCTTCCGGTTGGTCTGGGCGATCTGCAGCTCATACTCGAAATCCGTGATGGCGCGCAGGCCCCTGACCGCCACATGGATGCCGTTCTTCGCCGCATAATTGATCAGCAGGCCTGAAAAGCTGTCCACCTGCACATTGGGGATGTCCTTCGTAGCCTCTTTCAATATCTTAACACGTTCTTCCACAGAAAACAATGGTGTCTTTGCTTTGTTGTCCAGAACGCTGACCACCAGCACATCAAACATTTCCGAAGCGCGCCTGATCACGTCCAGATGGCCGAACGTGACAGGATCGAAGCTTCCGGGATAGACGGCACGTTTCATGATTGCTCCTTTTTCTAATGAATGCTTTTCTTCATTGAATGCTCTTCTTCATAAAAATGTGTTTGTTGGTTCGATACTGCTTGTCCTTGGTGATACAGAAGCCCAGCTCCGAAACCCAGGAGAAGTCCGTGTCCCGGGCCGCCTCCGCCACCAGTATGGTATCCTCCGTCACATAGGGCATCCGCGCGAGATGCGCCAGCACGCTCTTCTCCTCTCCGTTCTCGTAGGGAGGATCCATGAAGACGATGTCCACGGCGCTCTCCCGGATGCTGCCCAGGGCGCTGCATGCGTCCTGCTTCAGGACCACGGCCCTGTCCTCCAGCTTCGTAAAGCGGAGGTTCTGCTGGATGCAGGCCACCGCCTTCTGGGCGTTGTCCACGAAATACGCTTTCCTGGCGCCCCGGCTTAAGGCCTCGATGCCTATGCCGCCGCTGCCGCTGAACAGGTCCACGAACACGCCGCCGGGGATGTCCCACTGCAGCATGTTGAACAGGGTCTCCTTGATCCGGTCCGTGGTGGGCCGGACGTCCAGCCCCTCCGGCGTCTTCAGGGGCAGGCTCCTGGCCGTTCCCGCTATCACTCTCATATCAATCCCATGCCCTTTCTCGATTCATGCTCGAATCATACCCTTATCTTCGTCCCCTTGCCGTCCCGCCTGGCGGTCTTCATCCTGTTCAGGTCGATGGCCTTGCCCTTGTACTCTATGGAGCATTCCACGGCGTCGGAGGTATAGTAGACGTTTTCCACCCAGTCCTTGGGACCCAGCTTCATGCCCCTGGCCCCCAGAGCGGCTTTCTTCTGCTCCGGGATCTCCTCTATGGCGAATTTCAGGAAGAAGCCCTCCTTTGTCTGGAGGATGACCTGGCGCTGCGCCTCCAGCGGCATGACGCTCAAGACCTGATCACCCTCCGCCAGCTTGGTGGCCGCCACCGTGCGCTTGGACACGTCGAACTCCCCGCCGCTCACCAGCTTTATCATGGACTGGGCCGTGACGAAGACCACCTGTCTGAGGTTCAGCTGGGTCTGGCTGGTGATGCAGACGATCTGCTCCTTCTCGGAATTGTAATTGCTCACATTGTCGATGGGGACGCCCTTGTCCCGGAACTTCCCGAAGGGCAGATCCATGACCTTGATGGTGTGGAGCTGGCCCGCGGAGGTGAACAGGCATACCTTGCCGGTATTTTTGCAGGGGAAGAGGAATCTGCTCTCCGCCTCCGCCGCCTCCTTGTTGCGCTCATAGGCGGCAGTGTCGATGACCTTGGCATAGCCGAAGCGGTCCATGAGGAAGACCACCTCCGTCTCCTCGATCTCCTTCTCCTTGTAGACAGCCTCCTCCACGTTGTCGATGACGGTCCTGCGCTTGCGGCTGTACGCTTTCTTGAACCCCTCCAGCTCGTTGATGATGACCTGGGCCATGGAATCCCTGCGGTCGAGGATGTCCTCATAGCGGTAGATGTTCGCCATGGTGTCCTCGTGCTCCTTGATCAGGGCCTCGATCTCCAGGCCGATCAGCTTGTAGAGGCGCATCTCCAGGATGGCATTGGCCTGGCGTTCCGTGAAGGAGAGCTGGGCCGCCATGATCTTGGATTCCTTGCTCTTGAACTTGATGCCTGTGGTCTTGCCCTCCACCAGGCAGGCCTTCGCCATGCTCCTGTCCTTGGAGCCCCGCAGGATCTCGATGATCAGGTCGATGACATTGCAGGCCTTGATCAGGCCCTCCTGCACCTCCTTGCGCTCCAGCTCCCTGGCCAGCAGGTTATTGTACTTCCTGGTGGCGATCTGGAACTGGAAGTCCACATTGGCCTTCAGGATGTCCCTTAGGCCCATGGTCTCCGGCCTGCCGTTGCAGATGGCCAGCATGTTGACGCCAAAGGTGTCTTCCAGCCGGGTCTTCTTGTAGAGGAGGTTCACGAAATTCTCCGCGTCCGCGTCCTTCCGGAGCTCTATCACGATCCGGATGCCCTCCTTGGAGGACTGGTTGGAGATGTCCACCACGTCCAGGGTCTTCTTGGACTCCACCAGCCCCGCCACGTCCGACAGGAACTTGGAGATGTTCATGCCGATCATGGGGTAGGGAATCTCCGTGATGACCACGTTGACCTTGCCGCCCTTCAGCTGCTCGAACTCCACCTTGCCCCGGACCTTAATCTTGCCCGTGCCGGTCTCGTAGATCTGCAGCAGGTCGTCCTTGTTGGTGACGATGCCGCCGGTGGGGAAGTCCGGGCCCTTCAGGTAGCGCATCAGCTCTTTGGTGGTGATGCTTTCGTCGCGCATGTAGGCCTTCATGGCGTCCACCACCTCCCCCAGGTTGTGGGGCGGCGTGCTGGTGGCCATGCCCACAGCGATGCCCTCGGAGCCGTTTATGAGGAAATTGGGGAGCTTCACCGGCAGCACGGAGGGCTCCTTCTCCGTCTCGTCGAAATTGGGGACGAAGTCCACCACGTCCTTGTCCAGATCCGCCAGATAGGCCTCCTGGGTCACTCGCTGCAGCCTTGCCTCGGTGTAGCGCATGGCGGCCGCGCCGTCCCCCTCGATATTGCCGAAGTTGCCGTGGCCGTCCACAAGGGGCAGGCCACGCTTGAAGTCCTGGGTCATGACTACGAGGGCATCGTATATGGAGCTGTCCCCGTGGGGATGGTATTTACCCATGGTATCGCCCACGATACGGGCGCATTTCCGATAAGGCCTGTCATAGCGGATGCCCAGCTCGTACATATCGTACAGCGTCCGCCGCTGCACGGGCTTCAAGCCGTCCCGCACATCCGGCAGGGCCCTGGCGATGATGACGCTCATGGCGTAATCGATGAAGGACTTCTGCATCTCCTCGGAATATTCTGTTTTTATGATTCTGTCTTCCATTTATTTCCAACCCTTTACACGAGTATAATCATTCTACCATACAATCCATGATTTGTAAAAGAAAATGTGGCATCCACAGGGCCCTCAGATATCCAGCTCCGCATCCACCGCATGCTCATAGATGAAGGTCTTCCGGGGCGGCACCTCCGTGCCCATCAGAAGCTCCGTCACCTCGGAGGCCATCCTGGCGTCCTCGATCTCCACCAGCTTCATCCTGCGGGTCTGCGGGTTCAGCGTGGTCTCCCAGAGCTGCTCCGCGTCCATCTCGCCCAATCCCTTGTACCGCTGCAGGGTAAAGGGCCCCTTGTGGGTCTTGCGATATCTTTCCAACGCTTTATCGTCATAGAGATACTGCTCCTCCCCCTTGGCGGGCATGGCCTTGTACAGGGGCGGCATGGCGATGTACACATGCCCCTCGAAGATCAGCTCCGGCATGAACCGGTAGAACAGGGTCAGCAGCAGGTTGGAGATATGGGCCCCGTCCACGTCCGCATCAGCCATGATGATGATCTTGTCATAGCGCAGCTTGGAGATATCGAAATCATTCCCGTACCCCTCGGAAAACCCGCAGCCGAAGGCGTTGATCATGGTCTTGATCTCCGCGTTGGCCAGAACCTTGTCGATGCTGGCCTTCTCCACGTTCAGAATCTTGCCCCGAATCGGCAGAATTGCCTGGAACATGCGGTTCCTGGCCATCTTGGCGCTGCCCCCGGCGGAATCCCCCTCCACGATGAAGATCTCGCACTGGGAGGGCGTCTTGGACTCGCAGTTGGCCAGCTTCCCGTTGGAGTCGAAGGAGAACTTCTGCTTCGTCAGCATGTTCGTCTTCGCCCGCTCCTCGGACTTGCGGATCTTGGCCGCCTTCTCCGCGCAGGAGATGACGTTCTTCAGGGTCTCCAGGTTCCGGTCGAAGAAATGCACGATCTCCTCCCCCGTCACCTTGGACACCACCTTGGCCGCGTCCTGATTGTCCAGCTTCGTCTTGGTCTGCCCCTCGAAGCGGGGATCCGGGTGCTTGATCGACACCACCGCCGTCATGCCGTTGCGCACGTCCGCCCCTGTGAAATTGGCGTCCTTCTCCTTCAGGATCCCCAGGTTCCGTGCGTATGTATTGATGACGTTGGTGAACATGGTCTTAAAGCCCGTCAGATGCGTGCCGCCCTCGGAATTGTATATGTTGTTGCAGAACCCCAGCACATTCTCATGGAACTCATTGATATACTGAAAGGCCACCTCCACGGAGATGCCCTCGCTCTCCCCGCTGAAATAGACGATGTCGTGCACGGCCTCCTGGGACTTGTTCATATCCTTCACAAAGCCCGTGATCCCGTCCGGCTCATGGAACGTCACCGACTCCGGCGCTTCCCCCCGCCTGTCCTCGAATATGATCGTCAGGTTCGGGTTCAGATAGGCCGTCTCATGCAGCCGGCTCTTCACATCCTCCTCCTTGAACCGGGTCTTCTCGAAGATCGTGTCGTCCGGCAGGAAATTGATGATCGTCCCCGACTCCTTCGTCTTCCCCAATACCGGAAGCAGCCCGTCCTGGAGCTCCACCACCGGATTCCCCCGCTCATATCTGTCCTCATAGATAAAGCCGCCGGTCTTGACCGTCACGGTCAACCTGGTGGAAAGCGCGTTCACCACCGAAGACCCCACCCCGTGCAGCCCTCCGCTGGTCTTATACGCCGAATTGTCGAACTTTCCCCCCGCATGAAGCGTGGTGAAGACCAGCCGCTCCGCGCTGATCCCCTTCTCATGCATCCCCACCGGGATGCCGCGCCCGTTGTCTATCACCGTGGCGGACCCGTCCGCCTCCAGCACCACCCGGATCGTATCGCAGACCCCCGCCAGATGCTCGTCCACCGCATTGTCCACGATCTCATAGATCAGATGGTTCAGCCCCTTGGTGGACACGCTGCCGATATACATCCCCGGCCGCTTCCGCACAGCCTCCAGCCCCTCCAGCACCGTAATGCTGGAGGCATCATAATTCCCAACACCCACACCACTTGCCATCTATAAACCTCTCATTCCAAAACCCTTCTGTCCCATGACTGTCATGTCCCGCACCGCTTTCCCGGGAGCAGAAGAACATACGTTCTGATTCCATGATACCCGAATTTCCTGCAAAATGCAAGAAGTTTTTTCGCTAAACCTGAACCTTCCTGCAGCAGGCAAATGCCAGCGCCCCGGGCCCGATATGGCACGCCACGCTCAACGACAGCGCGTCCACATGCACATCATACCCCGGAAACCGTTCCAGTATCTCCTTCTTATAGAGCTCCGCCTCCTCCCGGTTCGCCGTATGCGCGATCTGCAGCCAGATATGCTTATCATCCGTCATCCCCCCGAACCGGTTCTCGATATCGTTCCTGATGGCCGTCATCATGATGGCCTTCCCCTGATTCGTGGTCCTGGCCTTGGCAAAGGCGTCCAGCTTCTCCCCCTGGATGGTCAGCACAGGCTTCAACCGCAGCATCGTCCCGATCGCCGCGGCCGCAGGCGTGATCCTCCCGCCCTTTTTCAGATAGTACAGCGTATCCAGCATGATATAGATGCTGCTGTTGAACTTATCCTCTTCCAGGAATTCCCTGATCTCCCCGGCGCTCTTCCCCTTCGCCGCCAAAAGCTTCGCGTCCAGGCAGGACTGCCGCTGGGTCACCGAGATCCGCTGATTGTTCACCACCTGCACCCGCCCGTCATACTCCCGGGCCAGGATCATGGCGCTCTGGCAGGAGCCCGACAGCCCGCTGCTCATGGGGATGTGGACCAGCTCGTCATGCTCCTCCAGGACCTTGTCCCACAGATTCATCACAGACTCCGGGGACGGCTGGCTGGTGGCGATATTGGCGCCGGAGGCCAGCTTTTCATAAAACTGCTCCTGGGTCAGGTCGATATCCTCGAAATAGGTCTCCTCGTCGATCATAAAGGGCATGGGCAGCACATAGATGCCCAGCTCCTTTCCCGCTGCCTGTGTGATACCACTGTTGCTGTCCGTTACGATTGCCACATTTGACATAACATTCCCTCGTTTCCGTGCATACGTTTTCCCGATATGCCACATGTTTTGTTTCAAAATACATTCCTATCTATCATATGGACCGAAAGTCCACCCCCGCCTGCGCCTCCTTCTCCAGATGCGCCTTCAGGCGGCCATGCTCCGGCAGGCTCAGCTCCGAATCGGCGGCCAGCAGCCTGTCCACCGCCTCGGAGGCCTGCTTCAGCAGCCCGGCGTCCGCGTAGATGTCCCCCACCCGGAAGGAGAATTCCCCGCTCTGCCGGATGCCGAACAGCTCCCCCGGCCCCCGGAGCTTCAGGTCCTCCGAAGCGATGTGGAAGCCGTCGTTGGACTTGTTCAGGATCTCCAGCCTCTCCATGGATTCCGCCTTCTCGTCCGCGCTGACGAAGATGCAGTAGCTCTGGTGCTCCCCCCGGCCTACCCGCCCTCTGAGCTGGTGGAGCTGGGCCAGGCCGAAGCGCTCCGCGTTCTCCACCATCATCACCGTGGCGTTGGGCACATTGATCCCCACCTCTATGACCGTGGTGGACACCAGCACATCGATGGAATGCTCCGCGAACTGATTCATGATGCGGTTCTTGTCCCCGGGGCGCATCCTGCCGTGGAGATAGGACACCCGGATATCGGCCGGCAGCATGCTTTTAAGCGTCTTCGCGTAGTCCACCACATTCTCCATGGGAAGCCCGCCCTCGGCGTCATCGCCGTCCCCCTCTACCTGGGGACAGATGACATAGACCTGCCGCCCCTGGGCCACCTGTCCGGCGATGAACCGGTAGGCCCTGGGCCGGTAGCCGGTATTTACCACGCAGTTCTTGATGGGCAGCCTGTCCGCGGGCAGCTCGTCGATGACCGACAGATGGAGGTCTCCGTATAGGATGATGGCCAATGTCCTGGGAATGGGCGTGGCGCTCATGACCAGGATGTGGGAATCCTCCCCCTTCTGCGCCAAAAGCTCCCGCTGCCTGACCCCGAACCGGTGCTGCTCGTCCGTCACCACCAGCCCCAGGGAGCGGTACTGCACCTTCTCCTGGATCAGGGCGTGGGTGCCGATGACCAGGTTGGCCTCACCGGCGGCAATGGCCGCGTAGGCCTCCCGCTTCTCTTTCGCGGTCATGGAGCCCACCAGCAGCACAGGGCGGAAGATCAGGCCATACCTTTTCACATAGCCCTGTATGGTCTCGAAATGCTGTACGGCCAGCACCTCCGTGGGAGCCATCAGCGCGCCCTGATACCCGTTGGCGGCGGTCATCAGCAGCGCCAGCACGGCCACGATCGTCTTGCCGGAACCCACATCCCCCTGTACCAGGCGGTTCATGCAGCTCTCCCCTGCCAGATCCTCCCGAATCTCCCGCCAGACCCTTTCCTGGGCCTTCGTCAGGGGAAAGGGGAGCTGCTCCAGGAAGCGCCGGGTATCCGCGGTCTCCAGCATCCGGTGGGCGTTTGCAAGCTGCCCGTCCATCTGCCGCCCTTTGCGCATCAGGTACAGGAACGAGAAGAACTCGTCGAACACCAGCCGCCGCCTGGCCCTTATCAGGGAATCCCGGTCATCCGGGAAATGCACCGTCTCTACGGCCTCCCTCCAGGAGACCAGACGGTTCTCCTCCAGCAGGGCCGGGTCGTGGTATTCCGGCTCGAAGGCATAGCCCGCCAGCGCCTGCCGCACATATTTCTGCACCGCCTGGTTGGTCAGGCCCTTTGTCAGGGCATACCGGGGCACCAGGCGGTTCATGAGCCTGCCGTAGTCCGCCGGGGAGAAGATTTTGGGCTGCTCCATGGCCAGGACGGCGCCCTTTGCCCGGACCAGGCCGCGGAAGATATAGAGCCCGCCCTGGCGCAGCGTCTTTTTCAGGAAGGGCATGTTGTAGAAGGTCAGCTGCAGGCGGCCGGACTCGTCCGCTATCACCACGTTCAGGATGCTCAGGCTCCGGATCCTCCGCTCATTGGGGATGCCGGAGACGGCCCCCTGGACGGCGCAGACCTCCCCGGAGACGGCCCGGCCGATCTTCACGGGCTCTCCGAACACCTCGTAGTCCCTGGGATAGGCCGCGAGGAGATCCCCCACCGTCCGGATATCCAGCTTCCTGAACAGCCCGCCGGTCTTCTCACCCACCCCTTTCAGCTCCGTTATAGGCGTATCCCTGTCCATAAGCCTCCTCTACGGCGTGTCCATCACAAAGGAAGGAGACAGCGCCAATCTGCCTCCCTCCTGCACTCCCCGCAACAGTTCAGATCTATTCCACAGACATGACATAATAGTAGATGGGCTGGCCGCCGTACTGCAGCTCGATGTCGCAGTCGGGATAGCGGTCCGCGATCTGTGCCCGGAACGCCTCCGCAGCCTCCTCCTTCACATCGCTCCCATAGTAAATGCTGATCAGCTCGCTCTCCTGGGTCATCATCTTCGACACGGTATCCCCCGCCACCGCGGTCATGTCCCCGCCCACGGCAAGGATGCCCCCATCGCCGATTCCCATGAAGTCGCCCTTTTTGATCTCCTTGTCATCGATGACCGTATCGCGCACCGCGTAGGTCACCTGCCCGGTGCTGACATGCTCGATTTCGGCCAGCATGTTCGCCTCGTTCTCCTCCACGGACAGCTCCGGCACGAAATTGATGACGGCGGTGATCCCCTGGGGGATGGTCTTGGTGGGGATCACGAAAAGGTCCTTCTCCGCGGTGAGCTCCGCGGCCTGGTTCGCCGCCAGGATGATGTTCTTGTTGTTGGGCAGGATGAATATGGTCTTGGCATTGACCTTGTCCACCGCGTCCAGGATGTCCGCGGTGCTGGGGTTCATGGTCTGTCCGCCCTCGATGATGTAGTCCACGCCCAGGCTGCGGAAGATCTCGTTGATGCCCTCTCCCACGGAGACGGCGATGAAGCCGAAGTCCTTGGGCGGCGCATCTGCCGCTGCCCCGGCCGCCTGCGCTGCCTGGCCGGATCCCTGCCCCGCGGCCTTCCCCTCTTCCTTCTCCGCCATCTTGAAGAGCTTCTCCTGATGCTCCAGACGCATGTTGTCGATCTTCATGTTGGAAAGCGCGCCATACTTCAATGCCTTCTGGATCGCCAGGCCAGGGTCATTGGTATGTACGTGCACCTTCACGACATCGTCGTCTGCCACACATACAATGGAATCGCCGATGGACTCCAGATAAGCCTTGAAATCCATCTCTGTCTTGATGTTGAAGGTCTTGTTCAGCATGATGATGAATTCCGTGCAATAGCCGAACTTGATCTCCATCTGCTCCTCTGCCTGCCTCTGGCCGGAAGCCTTGCCGCCGCCTGCCGCGCCGGAGGGCTTGATGGACAGATCCAGCTCCTTGCCCAGGAACGCGTCGAAAGCGCCGGAGAGCACCGTGATGAGCCCCTGCCCGCCGGAATCCACCACGCCGGCCTGCTTCAGCACGGGGAGCATCTCCGGGGTCTGGCTCAGCACATATTCCGCATGGGCGATGATGGTGGAGAGGAATCTCTCCATATCCGTACAGCCGTCCTCCACAAGCTCCTGGGCCTTCTCCGCCGCGCCTCTGGCAACGGTGAGGATGGTTCCCTCCTTGGGCTTCATGACGGCCTTGTAGGCAGTCTCCACGGCCTTGTCGAAGGCTTCCGCAAGGACGGGGATCGTCAGGCTCTCCTCCTCCTTGATCCTCCTGGTGAAGCCGCGGAAGAGCTGTGACAGGATGACGCCGGAGTTCCCCCTCGCCCCGCGCAGGGAGCCGCTGGAGATGGCCTTGCACAGCCCCTGCATGTCAACCGCGCCGCCCAGCTCCAGGACTTCCCTGGCCGCAGACATGATGGTCATGGTCATATTGGTGCCCGTGTCGCCGTCGGGGACGGGGAAAACGTTCAGTTCATTGATCCACTCCTTCTTGCTCTCCAAATTCTTTGCGCCGGCCAGGAACATCCTGGAAAGCATCCCGGCATCGATTTGCTGTAAACTCACGACACGCTCCTCCTTAATCAATCACTCTGACACCGTCTACATAGATATTGATCTTCTCGATCTCGATACCGGTAAATTCTTCCACTTTGTACTTCACATTGCTGATCAGGTTGTCCGCTACA
>CAMTBF010000016.1 GCA_947068385.1 uncultured Lachnospiraceae bacterium | reverse complement strand
TTTCCTCCCTTGTGTCTTGTGACATTAACCAGTATAAGGATACAAAGGCAGTAAAAAAGACTTTAACCATACCGTCATGGCTGAATGACCGCGCCATATCTATGGGCATCAACTTTTCCCAGGCATTACAAGAAGCACTTCTCTCCAAAATACAGGCTTGACACTTATCAGCTACCCCTATATAGGGCATGAATCTGTCAAGAGGGGATTGGAAAGCCCTTCAGCTTTCCAATCCCCTTTCCATTCCCTTCGGCTGACCCTCGGCAGGCTGTTCCCTGCTCCCCTCCAGAAGCGCCGTCCGGAAGCTGAGGCAGGCCCTGGAGTGGGAATAGGCCTTGCGGAAGGCCCTGTCTATGCGCTTGGCCACGATCCCGGCATCCTCCTGGGAGCTGCCTGTGAGCATCAGCACATAGGAGCTGACGTCCAGCTTGGCCACAGGGTCCCCCGCCCTTAAGCTGTCCAGCAGGACGCGCTCCAGGCGCTTGGCGTCCGTGCCCGGCACCACCTGGTTGCCCAAGCCTACAATCATCAGGGTGGAGGCGCCCCTGGTCCTGGCAAGGTGGCGGCGCTCCAGGGCCACGATCTTCTGGAATATCCGGAAGGTGCAGAAAAAGGCGCGGCCGTCGTTCTCCTCCTCGGTGACCATCTTCAGGATGTCGTCCTTGCCCTGGTTCCCCCTGCACATGCCGGAGGCCAGGGCATAAATCTGCTCCACCTGCTCCGAGGGGGCTATCTGGAATTCTTCCCAGAGCCGCTCCCGGAACTGCCTGTACTGCTCCATGGCCCGGACGGGCTGGCCCAGGGAGACCAGGGCCTGCATCTGGCAGGTCACGAAGTCCTCCGCCGCGAAGTCCACGTTCTGGGCCTGTTCGCAGACCGCCACGATCTCCATCCAGCGCTCCTGCCTCTGGAGCAGGGGGAGCGCCTCCCTGCAGGCGTCCAGGTAGAGGGTCTGGTAGTACCGCCGCAGGGGTATCACCCAGTCGCTGTCGTTGCCGGACAGGAAGTCCCCCTGATACAGGGACAGGATCCCCGACAGGGTCTCCGCCGCGGCCTCGGGGCTCCTCCTGGCCTCCCTGCAGGCCTGCTCGAACCGCTCCGAATCCAGCTCCAGCCGCAGCCCCGGGTTCCAGCCGTAGCTGCCCCGCAGGGTCACGATCATGTCCTCCTCTTCCGGGAACATCTCCCTCAGGTATCTACGGATCTTATACAGCATGCCGCGCAGGGCGTTGATGGGGTCGCTGCTGCTCCCTGCCCAGAAACGGTCGATGAGCTCCTCGGAAGGGATGTTCCTCCCATGGTTCACGATCAGGTACTGCAGGAAGGAAAGCTCTTTCCTGCCCGCCGTGTTCTGTCTCGCCCTGTCGTCTTCCATGCCCCCCCAGGCAAACGGTCCGAGAAGCCTGACTCTGATAATCTTTTTCCCGTCCATTTTCTTCCCTTTTATTACTCTCTCTGTCATTTGGCCATGGGGCCGCCGTTCCCTCTCCCCTCCTGGGAGGCGCTTTCCCGGGGCTGGCCGCCCGCATAGTATCGCTCCAGGAATTCCTCATGCATCTCCTCGCCCTGTTCCCTGGCCCGGATCGCCTCCCGCTTGTCGTCATAGGAGCCCAGGTAATAGGTCTTTCCCTTGAAGGTGATCTGGGCCACCCATTTGCTGCGCTTCTTGTCCCTGTAGACACCGGTGTGCCCGCTGGTGTTCGTGGCGATCAGCCTGTTCTTCCCGGCCTCCAGAAGGGTCACCGAGGTGCCGTCCACCAGCTTCAGGTTCTCCCGGTAGATCTCGGACTGGAGGCAGCCGCAGCTCTTGGTCTTGCCCGACTGGAGGCGGGTCTGCCCCACCAGGGCCTCTCCCCCGCAGTCGCAGCGGCATTTCCAGTAGTGCATGCCCCCGCGCTTCCCTCCGTAGGCCGTCACGGTCAGCCTGCCGAAGCGCCGGCCGATATAGTCCTTCCTGGCCGGATGCCCCAGGCAGCCGCAGCTCTTCCGATAGCCCAATGTCAGCTGGCGGAGCGGGACCTGGACCTCGTTCCCGCAGTCGCACAGGCAGCGCCAGACCACGGATTCATATACCACCCTGTCGGTGGGCTCCAGGGCCACCAGCCTGCCGAACCGCATCCCGGTGATGTCCCGGTGGCCCGGCTTCACCCTTGACCCGCAGCCGCAGTCCGCCACGGTCCCCCGCTGCAGGCAGCGGGTGTCCAACAGGATCTCGCCGCCGCAGCTGCAGCGGCATCTCCAGACCATGTAGCCGTTCTTCCTCTGATCCGTGGCCATCTCCACGGTCAGGCTCCCCACCCGGTATCCGATGCCGATCCTCGGCTTCGCCGGACTGATCTTCATTCCTTCTACTGCCATCGTCTCACCTGTTTCAGGATAACTGGAATCCTCTTGATGTCTCTCTGGCTTTTCTGGTACTCTATCTATAATTACAGTTCTGTCTCCAAAAGGCCTTATCGCTTCGCAGATTGGGCCCATCTGCGAAACAGAGGACAGCAATTACCCTTTCATCTGCCAAAGAAATTGATAATATTTTATCACAACAGATGTGGGATTGCAATAAGTTTACGATTTTTTAATCCGTCGGATCCGGCTTTGGCCTGGTCCGCTTCGCGACGGGAAAGCTTTCCGGGCACGCGGGAGGCGAGAATCCCCGGGGGAGGGGCCCCGGGCGGACGCTTTCCGGGTCACGTTCGTGGTCAAAATCCCAGGGCTGCATGCGGCCCCTCGCCTGCCGCCGCATGAATACACACGAGGAGGAAGAGATATGGCAAGACACGGTGAGAACATCAGAAAGAGGAAAGACGGCAGATGGGAGGCCCGCTATCAGGTCTTTGACGCTGACAGGGGCCGGAAGGTCTACCGTTCCATATATGGGAGCAGCTACGCCGCCGCGAAGGAGAAGCGCGCCGCCGCCATGGGCAGGGCCGCGGCCCCCGGCCCTTCCGCGCCCTGCGCCCCGGTCCCCTTCTCCCAGGCGGCCGAGGAGTGGCTCCGGGAGATCGCGGACAGGCGCAAGCCCTCCACCTATATGAAATACCGGAACATCTACCGGATCCATCTGAAGGAGATGCTGGGCTCCTGCCTGCTGTCGGACGCCCCCAAGCCGGACCTGCCGGATAAGATTTATGACCATTTATCCCAGGAGGGCATGTCCGAGAGCATCCGCCGGAGCATCTGCTGCACCGCCAAACAGATCCTGGCGTTCGCGGGCGAAAGGTACTCCGTATGCGTCCCTGTCCTGAAGCGGCCGGAAGCCAGGCACCCCACAGAGCGCCCGAAGACCTTTTCCAGGTCCGAACAGTCCAGGCTCCTGGCCCTTGTCCGCGGCGGCTCCGACAGATGCTCGGCGGCCGTGCTGCTGGGCCTGTATACCGGAATGCGCCTGGAGGAGCTGTGCGCGCTGAAATGGACGGACATAGACTGGGAGAACAGGACCCTGGCAGTGAACAGGACCGTACAGCGCCTGGCGGTGGCGGGCCCTGCGCCCAAGACCGCCCTCATGGAGACCGCCCCCAAATCCGAGAGCTCCAGGAGGACCATCCCCCTGACGGACCCTGTGCTGGAGCGCCTTCGGAAGCTCCCGGGGGAAGGGGACTATGTATTCGGCACGGAGAGGCCCCTGGATCCCAGGACCATGCAGAACCGCTTCAAGAAGCTCCTAAAGGAGGCGGGGGTGGCCCAACGGAACTTCCATGTCTGCCGCCATTCCTTCGCCACCAACTGCATCGAGAACGGCATGGACGCGAAGACCCTCAGCGAGATCCTGGGGCATTCGGACGTGAAGATCACCCTGAACCGCTACGTGCATCCCACCATGGACGCGAAGAGGGAGCAGATGGGGATGCTCTCGGACTTTTATGGTCAGATTTGTGGTCAGGCGGCCTGAAAAAGGCGGAATCTGCGGGGGATTCCGGGATCCTTCGCAGATGGGCCCAATCCGCGCAATCCGCGTGTCCGAAATAACCCATATTTTTTAACGTTTTTTGAGATATTTTAGTGATGGATGATGGAAAGAGTGGTACATTCCCCTGTGCTGAATGGCACTTTTTTCAGAGTTTTTTTATTGCTTGAAATTTGCTGCTGGAAGCTCGCGTGCAGCCAGAAGGCCGCTTCTCCTATCTCCCCTCCGCGGCCATGGCCTCGAAGCAGTGCCCCAGGTAGATGATATGGGACATGGCCGTGATGGCGCAGCGCAGTATCTTCTTCTCCGGGCTGGCGGTGTTCCCCACATCCTCCAGCACCTCCTTGTACCCAAAGATGTACTGCAGCATGTTCTCCAGCTCCTGGCAGAAATAGTCGTAGGCCGTGGGCGTGTCATAGGTGCGCTTCTGCATCTCGAACAGACTGCCGATGTTCTCCATGGACAGGACGTTCTTCGCGATGGCGATGAAAAAAAGATAGGCGATCTGCTCTACATAGTACTGCTTCTTCACGGGGCTCTGGATATATCCCTTCTTGACATAATTGCTCACCATGGACGCGGTGATCTCCTGGCAGCCCAGCGCCGCCAGGCTGCTGTTCACATACCGCACCACCTGGTCCAGGTACAGCCCCATGTCCGGCAGCTCATGGTACCGGGGCATATGGAATTCACTGATATTGACACTCATCTCACGCGCTTCCTTCCTCTGCTGCCCATTATAAGACAGATTCCCCCAAGCGTCAACAAAATATGGAAAACCACTTGACAGGTTTTTCAAAAACTGATATAAATAACATATGATAGGTTTTTCAAAAACCGATATTATGGTTATCAATGCCCCAAGGAGGTTTTTCATATGAAGTATAAGATTGTATCCGATTCCTCTTCCGACATCCTGTCCCTGGCGCAGGCGCCTTTTGCCTCCGTGCCCCTGCACATCGTCATCGGTTCCCATGAGTTCATCGACGATCGGGAAGTGGACCTGGAGCTGCTGGAGAGGACCCTGGCCGCCCACAAGGGCCCCTCCAGCACCGCCTGCCCCAGCGTGGGCGACTGGCTTGGGGCCTTCGGGGATGCGGAGACCGTATTCTGCGTCACGATCACCAGCGCCCTGTCCGGCAGCTACAGCTTCGCCATGTCTGCCAAGAAGGAGTACGAGGAGCGGTTCCCGGGCCGCTTGGTCCATGTCATCGACTCCCTGTCCACCGGGCCGGAGATGGCCCTGATCATCGAGAAGCTCCAGGAGCTGATCCTCTCCGGCAGGGAGCGGGAGGACATCCTCCGTGAGATCACGGCCTACACCCGGCGCACCCACCTGCTGTTCTCCCTGGAGAACCTGCGGAACCTGGCGAACAACGGTCGGGTGAGCCCCGCGGTGGCCAAGCTGGCCGGCATCCTGGGCATCCGGGTGGTGGGCCAGGCCAGCGCCCAGGGGGAGCTGCAGCTGCTGAACAAATGCCGGGGCGAGCAGTGCGTGCTGTCCAGCATCCTGAAATACCTGCGGGAGATGGGCTACCGGGGCGGCAAGGTCCTCATCTCCCACAACGCCAACGCCAGGATGGCGGCCGCCCTGGCCGATTCCATCCGGGAGGCCTTCCAGGCCCCAGACGTCCGCTTCTATTCGGCCCGGGCGCTTTGCAGCTACTATGCGGAAAAGGGCGGGCTGCTGGTGGGGATAGAGTGCCCGGACATCAATCCATGATGCTTTGCTTTCCATAAAAAAACGGCAGCTACAGGAACCAATCCTGCAGGCTGCCGTTTTTTCGTATTTATTTTATCAGTATATCAGCGAGTCCCTCTCCTATCCCAGCTTCGCCAGCGCCTCGTCCAGCGCCTCCAATGTTCCGTCCTCCACATTCCCGGGGAAATGCGCGGCCAGATCCCGGAGGCTGCTTGAGCGCATGTGATCCGGCACCTGTCCGATCTGGGGTATCTTCTCCGTCAGGAAGCTGCGGATGGCAGGGACGCCCAGAAGCTCCTTTAACGGCGTGGCCGTGCTGTAGATCCTGCGCAGGGGCGCTGTGGTCTCATAGGTGACGCTGTAGCTTCCGGCCTCCAGACGGCAGACCCCGCCCTCCACATGGGCGAACATGGCATTCTCCTTATCCCCGAACAGGCTCTCCGGCGCATAGGGCAGGGCCACCTCCGCCTGGCAGCCGAAAGGCACCGTCACCCGGAACTCCAGATGGAAATCGTCCAGGGCCTTCCAGGAGGTCTTCCACAGTCCCATGGCCGACTGATATTTCGCGTCCACATGCCCCAGCCTGGCATCCACCACAGGGCTGATGCACACATGCCGGAAGCCGATGCTGTCCTCCGCCTGCCGGATGCCCGCCACATAGGCGTACATCCACTCCACGATGGAGCCGTAGGAATAGTGGTTGAAGCTGTTCATGCCCGTGGAGGACACGCTGCCGTCCGCCAGCATGCTGTTCCAGCGCTCCCAGATGGTGGTGGCCCCCAGCTTCACCTCATAGAGCCAGCCGGGATACTCCTCATTGAACAGCAGCCCGTAGGCCAGCTCGTTCAAGCCCGCTTTGGTCAGCTCCTCGCCCAGGATAGGGGTGCCCACGAAGCCTGTCTGGAGCTTTCCGTCGTTGTCCTCGAACTTCTTCTGCAGGCGTTTCGCGGTCCGCTCCCTGTCCACGGTGAGGCCGTGCCGCAGGCTGAGCAGCAGCGCCGTCTGGGTGTCCAGGCAGCAGCGCCCGGAGGGCGCGAAGTACTCGTGCCGGATTTCCTTCAGCATCTTATCCGCCAGGTCGCTGTAGTATCTCTCCTCCTCTGCCTTTCCCAGCACCGCGGCCGCCTTGGCCGTCAGCTGGGCGCTGTAGCGCAGGTACACCAAAGCGATGAAAGCGTTCTCCGTAGCGCCCATGACGCCATCGATGCCCCCAGGGCCGTCCAGGGCCAGCCAGTCCCCATAGTGGAAATGCTTCCGCCAGCCCTGGTCTGCCTGCTCCAGCCCGTAGATATGGTCCACCCAGCCCTTCATGCTGTCGAACTGGTCCTCCAAGATGGACTTGTCGCCGTAGAACCGATATACCACCCACGGAATCACGCATGCCGCGTCCCCCCAGGCACAGGCGATGCCCTTATGCCCAAAGGAGGGAACCACATCCGGCACGGCGCCGTCCCGGGTCTTCTGCTCCGTGGCCATGTCGTAGAGGTACTTGGCAAAGAAAGCGTAGCTGTCCATCTGGTAGCACGCCGTGGGGGAGAACACCTCCGCGTCCCCGGTCCAGCCCATGCGCTCGTCCCGCTGGGGGCAGTCCGTGGGCACGTCCACGAAGTTGCCCTTCTGGCCCCACTCCGTGTTCAGCACCAGGCGGTTCACCAGCTCGTTTCCGGTCTCCAGCCAGCCGTTCCTGGGCAGGTCTGAGTACATGGCCAGGCCCGTGAAGTCCTCCGGCTTCAGGTCGGCCACGCCCTCCACCTTGGCGTAGCGGTAGCCGTAGAACGTAAAGTACGGCTGCAGGACGTGCTCCTGGCCGTCCGATATGTAGATGTACTCCGCTTTGGCCGAGCGCAGGTTGTCCCGATAGAAATTGCCCTGTTGCAGCACCTCGCCCACCTGGACGTGGATTCTCGTGCCCTTGGGCTCATGGACCCGCAGGCGGAAAGACCCTGCGATGTTCTGGCCCAGGTCCACCACGGTCTCTCCCGCGGGGGTATGGATCAGCTCCGCCACAGGCAGCTCCTGCAGCGCCTTCACCGGCAGGCTCCGCCTGGCCGTCAGCGCCCCTTTGGGAGGCTCCACCACCTGGGCCGCTGCCGCCGCTACGGGCTCCAGGGTATCGTCCATCTGTTCGCCGTCATAGATATTGGAGAAGAAGATGTTGCTGTAGTCCACCTGCCAGCTCTCGTCCGTGCCGATGGCCTCCTCGGTGCCGTCCTCGTATGTCAGGCGCAGCTCGGCCAGGAGCTTCCTGCCCTTTCCGTAATAAGGCCTGCCGTCGGGGTCGTTGAAGCCAAAGCGCCCGAAGTACCAGCCGTTGCCCAGCAGCACGCACAGGTCGCCCTCTTCCTTCAGCTTCTCTGTCACGTCATAGGTCTGGTACTGCACCCATTCATTGTAGTTGTTGCAGTAAGGGGCCAGCAGCTCCTCCCCGATCTTCGCCTCCGCCCGCAGGGTCTCTATGGAGCCTGCAGATACGGCGTCCTTTCCCTGGACATAGTATGCCTCGTACAGGCCCAGGCCGCAGATGTAGAGCCTGGCGCTCTTCACAGGCTTTGCGGGGGCGATGTGCTTCGAGTACATGGGGTGGCGCGCCTGGCTTTCACCGATCCATTTGGCGTTCCAGCCTTCGTTTTCCTTTCCGGTCTCGAACCAGTTCTCGTCGCTTGCCGCCTCCTCCCCGGCATCCGTGCACACGGTCACTGTCCAGGTGTAGCGGGTGCGGGGCGCCAGCTCCATCTCAACGGGCGCCGCCAGGCTGTCAAGCTGCGCAAAGCCTGTGTCCGCCACCGTCTCGCCGCCTTGGCGCACCACCAGGCGGGCTTTCGTCTGGGCCTTTCCCTCTGCCTCCTCCACCTGCCAGGAGAAGACTGGCTTCTCCATCCAGTACCCCAGGGGGGCGGTGAGATGGTTGACCTTGCAGTTCGTAATCCTCATTTGTTTTTCCTCCTTATAAAAGTTCCGCATCTGCCCTTCCAGTACCTGGCACCGGCCGGGCAGACGCTAATTGGCCCTACCTTTTTTTACAGATATTTCCGGAGATTCTCCAACACCACCCGGTAGCCGTTGGCGTACATATGGATGCCCTCGATGGTATATTCCTTTTTGAGCCTGCCGTTTTCGTCCGTCAGCCCGTCATTCACGTCGATGTAATGGCAGCCCGTCTCCCCTGCCAGCTTTTCCACCGCCTCATTGGCCATGCGGATGTTCTCATTGGTGCGGGTGGCGAACATGCCTTTCGCCCACTCGGCGTCCGGCAGCTTGTCCACCTCGTTCACCGGGTAATAGGCCATCATGTAGATCTCCGCCCCGGGGAGCCGTTGCTGTATCATGGAGACAATCTTCCCGTAGTTCTCCATCAGCTTCTCCACACGATAATCTGTTCTGCTGATGTCGTTGGTGCCGATATTGATGAATATCTTCCTCGGCTCCGTGGCGAACACCATCTCTTCCATGTGCCGCAACATGTCCTCCGTGGTGAAGCCTCCCACGCCCCGGTTGTAGATCACCGCATCGATCCCCTCGGTCATCCGCAGCTCGTCTATGGGGAACTGCTCCATCAGGGAGGAGCCTGTGAAGAGGATCTCCCCCTTCCTCACCTTTTCGTTCAGCACCCGGTAGCGCTGCAGCCTGTCCTGCTGCTCCTGCGCTCCCCTGGCCCGCATCATTTCCATGATTTCCTGCCTGTCGGCCATCCTGATCCCCTCCTCGCATCTCGCGCTCTCTCCCAGCCGGTTCCTCCTGAATGCCTTGGCTGTCCGTCACGCCCTATTACCCATCATAGCAGAAATGCGGGGAATATAACAGATACAAAATAAAAAATCTTTACTAAAATTTTGGACGTTTGGCGGATAGCCAGATCCGCAACGCCATGCTATACTGGATGTCAATTGCAGAACGCTTTGGAGGAGAAGAATCTATGGGAACCGGAATCATTGTCTGCGGCCTGAACGGCACAGGAAAGAGCACACTGGGCAAAGCCCTTGCGGAAGCGCTGGGGCATCATTTCATCGACAGCGAGGACATCTATTTCCCCAGGGCGGAGGCTTATGCCTCCCCGCGCACCCGGGAGGAGGCGGAAGCCGTGCTGCGCGGCGAAATCCAGGCCCATCCGGATTTCGTCCTCTCCACTGTGAAAATGGAGCATGGGGAAAGCTTCTATCCCTTCTTCCGCTGGGCCGTGCTGATTCATGTGCCCAGGGACATCCGGCTGGAACGGGTCAGGAACCGCTCCCTCCAAAAGTTCGGCAGCCGGATGCTGCCCGGCGGCGATTTATATGAGCAGGAGGAGCGCTTCCTGGAAGCCGTGGCCGCCAAGGCGGAGGATTCCGTGGATGAATGGGTCAAGACCCTGGACTGCCCCGTGCTGCGGGTGGACGGGACGAGGCCTGTGCGGGAAAACGTGGCGTTCCTTGCGGGACAGCTGGAACGCAAGCTCCCCTAATACCACTTCGCCTGCTC
This sequence comes from uncultured Lachnospiraceae bacterium, assembly GCA_947068385.1. Classification (GTDB taxonomy): domain Bacteria; phylum Bacillota; class Clostridia; order Lachnospirales; family Lachnospiraceae; genus Acetatifactor. The sequence goes on along the minus strand of CAMTBF010000016.1, from coordinate 7,481 downwards.
TCCCCAAATCCGTGCATACTCCCCGCCGGCCCTGACAAGCTCCTCATGGCCGCCGCACTCCACCACCTTCCCCGCCTTCATCACCACAACCTTGTCCGCATGCCTGCAGATTCCCACCCTGTGGGAAATGATGACGGAGGTCTTCCCCTGAATCAGCTTCAGGAACCCCGTGAGGATCTCATACTCCACCAGAGGATCCAGGGCGCTGGTGGGCTCGTCCAGCAGGATCAACCCGCTGTCCCGGAACAGCCCCCTGGCGATGGCCACCTTCTGCCACTCCCCGCCGGAGAGCTCGCTGCCGCCGAACTCCCGGCCCAGCTGGGCGTCCAGGCCTCCCAGTCCCTGCACCAGCTCCTGGATTCCCACAGCCTGCACCACCCCGCGGATGCGCTCCTCATCCTCCCTGCGGGTGAAGTCGCTGATACAGATGTTCTCCCGCAGGGAGAAATGATAGTGCACGAAGTCCTGGGGCACCAGAGAGACGTCCCGGTAAAGCCCACTTTTCCGTATCCGCGCTATGTCCCGGCCGTCATAATATACGCCCCCTGAGCAGGCCTCATACGCTCCCGTCAGCACCTTGGAGAGGGTGGTCTTGCCGGAGCCGTTGACCCCCACGATGACCACATGCTCCCCCTTTCTGATGGTCAGGTCCACCCCGTCCAGGGCATCCCTGTCCCCGCCCGGATACCGGAAATGCACGCCACGCAGCTCCACTTCCCGCTGAAAGGGCCGGTAAGCCTCCTCCCCCTCCTTCTCCGTCTCCGCCCGGAAGAAGTCATAGTATTCCTCCACATGATGCCAGGACTGCAGGAACCGGGCCACGTATTCGCTGAGCATGGAGAGATTGTCCTGCAGCAGGCCGAAAGCCGTGAGGCAGGCCGCGAACTGCCCTACCGCCAGCCCGCCCCTGACCATCAAGAGCAATGCGATGGCCACATTCGCCACATAGCTCAGGTTCTTCAGCATCACCCCGGCCGCGGACAGCCTGATGGCCTTCAGCTCCAGCTCCTCCATCTCCCGGACCACCTCCACATTGGCCCCCACCCATTTCTCCTTCAGGAACCCGGCGAAGCCCATGGTGCGCATCTCCTTCACAGGCTCCTTGGTGCAGAAGAGCTGCCACAGATACCGAAGCCTCCTCCTTTTCCCCGACTGCTCCCTGTAGGTGCCGCTCCTCCGCTTCTCGTTCAGGACATCGATCAGCAGATGGGGCAGCACGCCCAGCACCGCCCCGGGCAGGAGCCATAGGGAAAAGCTGCCCACCACGAAGAAAGTGCTGACGCAGACCAGCGCCGATTCCACGTCCATCAGCAGATAGGAGAACATCCTGCTGGCGGCCAGATGCCTGGAATAGGCCGCATCCGCCTTCCGGAAGCTGTCCAGCACCTTCGCCTCCTCCAGGGCCTCCAGCCGCAGCCTCCTGGCGTAGCCGTACATGTTCCAGCCGTAGGTGCCCTCCTTCCTGCCCTCCCCGTACAGCCCCACCGCCCGCAGCAGCATGGTGCAGACCGCGGGGAAAGCGATGCAGATGCACAGATATATGATTTTTCGTTTAAAAGAAATTATATTTCCGCTGTCCAGCTCCGCCGCCAGCTGGAAGATCTCCGCCGTCAGGACAGGCTGCCACACCTGCAGCACGCCCTCCGCGATGCTGGTGAGCAGCTTGCCCCACAGCAGAAAGGGCATGAACCTGTTCATGTCCACCATGGCCTGCCGGAAATATCCCAGATGCTTCCTCATCCCTCTCATAGTCTGCCACCTGTCCTTTCCTGACCGATTCCTTCCCCGGCTCCTCCGGCTTCCGCCCGCTTCCCTGCCGTATCCCGTGGACAGGGACAGGATTGTAGCTGCTCCGGATCCTCCGCATACCAGGAGCTCTGGGCCAGGTACATCGTTCTGTACAGCCCCTCTGTCCCCATCAGCTGCTCATGGCTGCCGTCCTGGACGATCCTGCCGCCGTCCAGCACCAGGATGCGGTCTGCCAGCCTGGCGCTGGCCAGGCGGTGGGAGATGATGATGGTGCCGTTTTTATGGAAAGTCCGGACGAAGTTCTCATACATGCGGCTCTCGGCAATGGGATCCAAGGCCGCCGTGGGCTCGTCCAGCACACAGAACGCCGCGTCCGCCAGAAAGGCCCTGGCGATGGCCACCCGCTGCCACTGCCCCCTGGACAGCCCCCTGCCCTCCGCCTCCAGATGCCCCAGGCTCTGCTCCAGCCCCTTTCCCTCCCGGATAAGCTGCGCCCCTCCTGCCTGCTCCAGGGCCTCCTTGATCCGCCCGTCCTGGGAAAGCGCCGGGATGTCCCCCAGGGCCACATTTTCCCGCAGGGTCAGCTCATACTCCTGAAAATCCTGGAACACCACGGACAGGCACTTCCTCCGCAGAGGCTCGGACAGGTCCCGCACGTCCACGCCTCCCATGAGCACCCGCCCCGCGTCCGGCTCATACAGGCCGCAGAGCAGCTTTACCAGAGTGGACTTCCCGGCCCCGTTCTCCCCGGCAAAAGCCACCCGCTCTCCTGCCTTGATGCGGAACGTCACATTCTTCAGCACCTGCCTGTCCGTGCCCGGATAGGTGAAGCTCACGTTCTCGAAAGCGATGTCCCCATGGGCCAGCGCGTCTACATCGCGCCTGTCCCCGCGCTGGGGCAGCCTTAAGAACTCTCTGTAATACGCCACGTCCAGGGCGCTCCGGAAAGTGTCCGACACCGTCCAGGCGGCGTTGAGCATCTGCCCCGTAATGGAATGCAGGGAGCCCGCCACTGCCGCGAACTGCCCCACCGTGACCCTTCCCTGCAGGAACAGATGCGATAAGGTGATGATGATAAAGATGAAATAGGTGATGTTCAGGAACCTGCTGCCGCCCTCCAGGGCCAGCACCCTGCCCCCTGCCTTTCTGGTCTCCGCCTCCACGCCCCCGGCAAAGCGCCGCCATTTCTCTGCCATCAGCTCCTGGCTTCCGAATACCTTCATCTCGTACATGGCGTCCGGATTCTGCATCAGGCGCTTCAGATCCTCCAGCCTGCGCTCCGAGGCAGTGGTATCCCGTATCAGGGCATGGAGCCGCCTGGTGGCCTGGAAGTTCAGGGCCAGCATGGGGACTGCCAGCAGGAAGATGCCCGCCCCGATCCAGGGGGACACCGAGGCATAGACCCCAAGCATGATGAAAATGGACAGGAGCGTCTGCACCGTGCGCACGCTTCCGCCAAAGCAGCTCTTCACGTTCTCCCAGGGCTCCCCGCCGATCCGCTGGAGGATGCCCTGCACCTCCTGTGACTCGAAAGCGGCGTACTCCAGCCCGTCCAGCTTCTCCATGATGTCCGGTCCCATCTTCCCGATCAGCCGGATCTCCAGGGCCTTGTCCTCATATCCCTGGAGCCGCTCCATGACGAACCACACAAGCAATGTGGCCACCAAAGCGCTGCCTGTGGCCATGAGCCTCTCCACCCCCTGCCCCGTGGCCCCGAAATGCACGCCGCCGTCCACCAGCCTCTGCACCAGCACCACCCGGAGCCCGCCGAAGAGCCCCGGTATCAGGCATACCAGAATGTACAGAAAAGCGTTCCATGGCGCGTACCTTACCGTCAGCCCCAGGGCCAGGGCGCAGTTCCTTATTATCTTCATGATGTTCCCTCCTCGAAATTTCAGTCAAGAACATTATAGCATCTTGCCGGGCCTCCGGGGCATTCCTGTCACTTTTTGCAGGCTTCCCGTCACTTTCTGCACACTGGCAGATATTGACAGGAAAATAGGCACCAAAATAGCGAGGCCGGAATTTATCCGCCCCGCCGCAGCGCAGTCCGCAAGCATACGCCTCAATCCTTATCTAGATTCAACCTAACGTCTCTTCTCTGTGCCCTTCGCCTCCTGTGGCAAACCGAACTGGCTCTTTTTATTCTGTGATATATCGCTAATCTCCGAAAGCGACAGACCTGTTAATTCTGAGAGAAGCTCAGGGGACGCTCCATTTTGAAGCATGGTATTGATCAGGTGATCCCTGCCTTCCCGCAGCCCCTCCTCCCGGGCCTCTTTTCGGAACAAGCGCATATATTTCTTCTCATTATATTCGGTTAGCAGCATTTTAGTCACCTCCGCCCGAAAGGGCAATAAAATATCTTCCATGATGCCATGGTCAATGCAATATGTTACCGCATCTTCTATGGCCTGGCTCACAGAGCTGCCACCCTGGCGGTATGCCTTGATGCAGGCCACAAAACGGGAATACTCCTCCAGCCGCCTGCAGCCCGCGGTCAACCCGCTGTTATGGCCATAGTTGATGTTCAGCATCCGGACTCTCAGCTCCAGGCAGGGTGGGAGTCCGGCTTCCTGCATGTCCGGAAAGGCATCTGTCAGCCGCAGATACTGCTCATCTGGCATGGCATCGTCCCCGTTATAGAACACCACGCACTGGGGCGAGGGAAGCGGAATCAACGTCTGCCCGTAAATGTTGGCTTTCGCCCTTGCCACCAGGCTCTCATATTCCGCGGCGATATAGAGCAGGAACCGCAGCGGAAGATTCGGGGAGAATGTGCTCTGATGCTCATACAGGTTCAGGGCTCCGGCCAGGAGAAAGGCCATGTCGTTCTTCATGGACATGTAGACCACATTGTCCAGGGTGACGATCTGCAACGCATGGGCATCGCGGTAGTTCGTGTGGTTCAGCGCGTTGTACAGCTGCAGCAGGGCTTCCCTGTCCCGCTCGAAGATGTAGCAGAAAAGCCTGTCTTTTACGTTGCGGTTAGCAATGAACCGCCGTAGCGGCAGCCGGAAGAGCCGTTTCTTTCGTGGTACGAATTCCATCCTGGGTTTCATGTGGTATCCTCTCTTTCTGAAAATGATGCGGCAGAGGACATACTTGACCCATAGGCTGTCCCTGCCAGTGCATGTGAATAAATCCGGCAGAAACTGCCTGAACGTGCGATTCGCACTCTTCACAGAAAAATGTTGACACAATTATCATAATACAGAAGAGAGGAATTGTCAAATATTAGTTTTGTATTCTTTTTCGTACTTTTTTATATGTTTTTTCACGCATCAATTGACAGACTCCCAACAAAAACACATCATCTGCCGGCATCCTGCAGCCGCACCACCACCCGGAACTCCCCGTCGCTGTAGTCCGTCACCAGCAGCCCGCCGTATCTGTGGGCCAGGCGCTCCGCGCTGCGCAGTCCCAGGCCGTGCCCTACGCCATTGTCCCGGCCTCGCTTCCCGGAGACGTAGCTTATCCCTTCCCGACGGGGTTCCCCGGAGGTGTTCACTACCGTAATATAGTAGAATTCCTCCTCCCGCCGCATGCGCAGCCCAATCCGCCCCTGCCCGTCCAACCGGGCGCAGGCCTCCAGGGCATTGTCCAGGAGGTTCCCCAGAATCACACAGAAGTCCACCGCCTCTATCCCTGTCTGCGACAGCTGGCAAAGCTGCAGGGACAGCTCCGTGCCCTGCCTCCCCGCAAGATAGAGCTTATCTCCCAGCAAAGCATCCACCGGAGCGCAGCCCGTCCTGGCAGGAATCATCCGCCGCTCCACATCCCGCCGGAAGCTGTCCAGGTAGTCCGCAAGCTCCCCGAAACGCTCCTCCTGGGCCAGGATTTCCAGCACCTTGATATGGTTCTTCAAATCATGCCACAGCTCCCTGGTGCGCTGGTACTGCTCCTCCACGTTCCTCAGATATTCCATCTGCCGGGCCCGGTCGGCATTCCCGGCAGAATCCCCGGGCATTCCTCTGTCGCCTTTCTCTCCCCGGCCCTGCATTGGTGGCTCCATGGCATTCCTGCCATAACCTCCTGCCGGAATTCCTGTGGCGCTTCCGCCATAGCCCTCCGGTGGCCCCATGGCGCTTCCGCCCCATCCCTGCGCCCAGGACTCCATTGCGCCTGCACCAGCCTCTCCACATAGCCCCGCCAAATCCCGCATCCTCCGCCGTCTCCCCAGATACCCATAGCAGAAAAACAAAAGGAGCATCCATGCCTGCATGCCGAACGCCCTGACCAAATCCTGTTCCCGCCACCCCCGCAGCGTCAGCCCCAAGAGCAGCAGCATCCCGAGGATGCCCTGCCCCTCTTCCAGCAGGGCGTTCCTCCAGCCCTGCCAGAATCCGGCCGCGGCCTCCATAGTGCCGGGCCGATTCCAATCAGGCCGCTTTTCGCCCCACGGCTTCCCCGCGGAGGGAATCCCTCCCTTCCCCCCACAGCCGTCCCACGCTCCGCGTATCCCCGCGCCGTCCTCCTCCGCCTTCCACCGATACAGCATCCTCCAAAGCGGGAACAAGAGCAGCATGCTCTCCGCCAGCAGCACCCTGACCGCAAACAGCGCCCCGCTCTCCCCTCCCGGCCCCGCGATTCCCTGCAGAATCAAATCCGCCATCCGTATCATCCCTGCCCCATAGACGGCAAATTCCAGGAATCCCACAAGGGCTTCCGCAAAACGTGCCTCCGGCGCTGCCAGTCTCCCATTTCCGGCACCCCTGCCGATTCCCCTGTCTCCCTGCGCCCCGTTGCCTCCTCCGTGCGGCAATGTCCCTGCCGCCCCTTCTGTCCCTGCGGCCTTCGTTCTCAAAGCCCCCGTCCTGCCCCATACAGCGCTTTCCCCTCGGCGCAGACACAGGGCGACCCAAATCACCAGGTTCCCTGTCAGCAATATCCCGTTCACCATATCGAATTCCGCCATCCGCACCACCCCCTTCTCCTCTGTCAGTCCCGCGCTACCCTTTCCGCAGCATCAGCCTGCGGTTCACTTCCTTCTCATACCCCCGGCTTATGGGAACCTCCGTCCCGTCCTCCAGCCACAGGCTCCTCCCCTTCCAGCCGCGCACATACCGCTCCTGCACCAGGTAGCTTTTGTGGCACCGCAGGAACCCGCCGCCCTCCAGCTCCCGCTCCAGCTCGTCCAGCTTCCGGTAAAAAGCATGGCTCTCCCTGCCGGTGTGCAGCACTACCACCCGCTTCCTGCTCTCGAAATAGAGGATATCCTCCCTGGGGACCCTGCAGGTCTGATGCCCCTGCGCAAAGGAGAACCAACATGCCTCCCCCAGCTCCCTGCCGCAGTCCTCCATCACCCGGGTCAGCTCCCGCTCCGCCTCCTCCTTCAGCAGATACCGGAACGCCCTGACCTCATACCCCTTCCTGGCATATTCCGAAAGGCTGGTCAGGAAGACGATCATGCACTTCTCCCCTCTCTGCCGCAGGGCCCTGGCCGTCTCCAGCCCGTCCATCCCGGGCATGCGGATGTCCAGGAACACTACATCCACATAGTCATCCGACGCTTCCAGGGCCGCTAAAAGCGCCTCCCCGTCGGCATACTCCGCCACCTGGATGTCCGTCCCCCTGGCGAAGCTGTCCTTTACCAGAATGTCCCTGAGATATGTCCGAAAAACCGCCTCATCGTCACAGATTGCTATCCTCATCCTTCCATCTACTCCTACTGCATGATTCTATTGAAGGTATGGCAAACCGAAAGAAAAAGCCTGCAAGGATTGGCGCAA
>CAMTBF010000015.1 GCA_947068385.1 uncultured Lachnospiraceae bacterium | reverse complement strand
ATCAAAAATCAATACAGATTCCCCAGGATGCAGCACGACCCTGTATTCTGTAGACAGTATCATAAAAAAGGTATCCAAATCCTGCAGATAATTCAGGAAAGCATCTTTCACGGTTTCGCTGGCATCATTGAAGTCGATCATGATATAGCTTTTATACTCTTTCCTGGCGAATTCCTCTACGATTGTAGACTTTCCGATACGTCTGGCTCCTTCGATAAACAGAGCTTTGGATCCCTTCGCATCCCTTTTCCAGTCTTCCAGCTTCTTATATATCTTTCTTTTGAAAATCACGCAAATCACCTCACCGATGCTTTCTTAGATAAAATGATAACATAACTCCCTGTAATGCGCAAGCATCATTCCTCCTCCTTTTTCTGGAATGCGCACATATAAAATCCTGTATACGTCTGCAATACGCACTCTTCCTGTATCAATCTACTTTCACAAGGCAAAAAAAGAATGGCCGGACGCACATCCGCGCCGCCATTCTTTCTATTCCTTATCCTTGGGCAAGCAGCCCGCCCCACTCAGACAATCCCCGCCATCTTCCCAATCCAGTAGACCAGCCCCAGCACCCAGCTTGCAAAAATTCCATACAGAATCACCGGCCCCGCGATGGTAAATATCTTGCACCCAATCCCGAACACCTGCCCCTCAGCCTTGTACTCGATAGCCGGAGCCGCCACGGAATTGGCAAAGCCCGTGATGGGCACCAAAGCACCAGCGCCGCCCCATTTCGCAATCTTCGAAAAAAGGCCGAAGCCGGTAAGAACCACCGACAATAACACCAGTATCAAAGAGCACCAGCTCCCCGCCGTCTGCTTGTCCAGCCCCAGGCTTCCCGCATAATTCAGGATGCCCTGCCCGATGCAGCAGATGATGCCTCCAGTAATGAACGCGTGGAGCATCTGCCGCCACAGGCTGTGTGTGGGGGTCACCTCCTTGACATACTGCTCGTAGGCCTTCTGCTGCTCCTTCTGCCTAACCTGCTCTTCCTTGTCTTTATTGGTCTCTTCCATATTCTCCTCCTATTCCTGCTCTTTCCCCTCTCTCCCGGCGGTAGCGATGAGAGCCTTGTCCACGTCCTCCTCATAGTTGCGCATGGCCACCTCTATGGGCGTGGGATCCTTGGTGATCCGCCTGCCGCCCACATGGTTGAAGAACAGGATGATGCCCGCCGCCAGGCCCAGGGAGTAGGACACCTCCAGCGTGTTCAGCCCCTGTGGCTCCCTGTCCATCACCATCCGGTAGATTTCCGTGAACACATCATTGATGCCTACATCATTGTGGTATGCCATGATAGTGAAAGCCGTCCCAAAGAAGCTCACCAGGCACACCAGCCCACACTTCACCCACTGCTGCCAGCCCTTGTGCCTGTCCACGTCAATCTGCTCCACCAGTACATCCGGCTCCCCCACTATCTGCACGGTGATATTGGGACATGTCTCCTCCATGAGCTTCACCAGGTACAGGGAGCTGATGACGCATCTTTTGGCATCCCCGCTGCCGAAATGGTGCACCTTCAGGGCCTTTAGCTTCGCGGCCACCGTGGAATCCATGCAGCGCAGGGCTCCCATGTCCGAGAGGAACACGTCCTCCGACTGCACCTCCACGTTCCTGTCGCATTTCAGATATACTGTCACATTTGCCATATGGCCTCTCTCCTTCTGCCGTGTTTCCCCAACCCATGGTGCTGCGTCACGGCAGCCCATCGACGCACACTCGGTTTTCCGTTCATATCATTCTGTCGTGCCGTCATACCGTCCGATGCAGCTCCGTCAGGAAATAAATCAGAGAGCCGCATATCTTCCCCACCGCCATGCTCAGTACGGCCAGCCCCAGGCCGTGCCGGAAGGAAATGCGCCGGGTCAAGATAGGGATGCTGTCCAGCATCTCCGCAATGGCCAGCGCCAGGCATCCCACGAACATCCCCGCGAACAGGCCAAACACCGCCTGGAACAGGATTCCTGCCCCGTCCAGCAGGGAGACATACTGGGGCCATCGCTGCTGCCACCAGGCATGGAACCGGCAATACCTGGAAAAGATGCTCAGCACGCACCCCGTAAGCGTCCCGAATATCACCATCTCCTCATAGATCGTCACATATTCCGCCGTATGGGTCTTCCCCGCGAACCGGGGCACCAGCCCCACCGCCGCCAAGACGGTGAACACGCCTGCCGCTGCCAGCAGCCCATAGCTTCCCCCTGCCAAAATCAGAAAAAAATTCCGCATCATCCTATCAGCTTTCCTTTCAGGTTTCCTGATTAGTATGACGCGGAATTTACGAAATTATTCTTTTTTCTCACACCAGGCTTTTCGCCTTATTGCCACAAAGGCTCAAAACTAATGTTCAGATCCACCTCCGTCTGGATCCCCTGCACCCTCCCCGACTGGGAATACTGCCATATCTGATACGCATAAGGATAATAGAAATCCTCCCGGTACGCCGCGAACCATTTATCATACCCCTCCAGCGCGGCAAGCTCCAGCATCATGATGCCCATCTCCGTATTGTAGTACAGCATGGGCCTGTGGCCCGCGGCCTCTATGGCCTGGCAGAACACCTGGGTGAGCCTGGTGCGCTCCTCCACGGAGAGGGCGTTCATCCTGCCCTCCCCTCCCGTGACCTTCTCCACGTCGAACACGATGGGGCATTCCAGGTTGTAGGGGGCGACCTTCTCCAGCACCAGGTTGGCCTCCTCCACCACTTCCTCCTCCGTGATGGCCTGGCTGTAGATGTAGGCCCCCACCTTGATGCCCGCCGCCTGGGCCCCCTGGACATTGGCGTCGAACTTTGCGTCCTCCACCAGCTTCCCGGTGCCGTACCCTCTGTAGGCCGCCCGGATGAAGGCGAACTCCACCCCGTCCTGGGCCACCAGGCTCCAGTCGATGTCCCCCTGGAACTCGGACACGTCGATGCCCTTGTGGGAGGCCACCTGGCCGTCCTGCAGATACTGGTACTCCCCGGTCTCCAGGATCTGCAGGTTCGCGTCCTGGAAGCCGTGCTGCTTTAAGCTGTAATCGATGGGGACGATGTGGTACTGCCCGCCGCTGTATACGATCATGTCATTGGGGTACAGGGGCCGCAGGGCCTCCAGCACCGAATCCCCGTCGTTGAGCCTGGTGCGGATGCCCTCCAGCACCTCCGTGGCGGCCTGCTGCCTGGCGTCCGATACCTGGGCCTCCACCTCCTCCGGGGAAAGCCCCACGGAGCCCGAGAGCACGCCGACTATGTTCCCGTCTTCATCCACCACGTTCCCGTCCGCATCCACGCTGACGGTGCCATTACCTGCGCCCACCACGTCCTCTCCGGAAGCGGCGGCCGCCCCCGCTATCCGATCCCTGATCCACACAAAGAGGGAGGCCACCGAGAACATCACTGCCACCATCACCACCAGGCATACCAGCATGGCGGCGATCCGGCGGCGCACCGCCCTTCCCATATGCCTCCTGCCCGTCCTGCCTCTATCCAAATCCCTGTGCCTCATCCTGTCTCTCACACCGATCCTCTCCTGCCGGAACGATCCCGCCACGATCGCGGCTCATCCGTCCATCCTCGCTCCCTGCTTCCCGTGACGCCCCGTGGGCCTCTATGGCAGAAAGCATCCTCGCTCACACCTTCCATAGTAAACGAATTATGGCCGGAAGAAAAGGGCTTTTTTGCGATTTCATAAATTTTACAAAAATCTTTATGTTCAGCGGGCCTTTTCCCGCAGGTTCAGCAGGATCCTCTTCTCCATGCGGCTGACCTGCACCTGGCTGACCCCCAGCCTGGCGGCGATCTCCGTCTGGGTCTTGTCCTGGAAATACCGCATGCATATCAGCTCCCTGTCCCCGGGGGGCAGGCTGTCCAGAAGCTGCCCCAGCAGCATGTGGTTGAGCACCTCTTCCTTCTCCGCGTCCTCCCCGCCGCAGCCCCCTGCCACGCTGCTGCCCACGCTGCCCTCGCCGCCCCGCACCACCTTATCCACCAGGTAGACCTCGCTGCCGTCGTCCTGGTAGACCGCGGCGTAGATGGACTCCACCGATGTGTCGGCCTCCATGGCCAGCACCACGTCCTCCACGGAGAGCCCTGCCGCCTCCGCGATCTCCTCCACCGTGGGCTCCCGGCCCATGTCGGCCTGGAGCCTCTGTCTGGCCAGCCTTACCTTCAGCCCGTTCTCCTTGATGGTCCTGGACACCTTCACCGGCCCGTCGTCCCGCAGGAACCGCTTGATCTCCCCCGTGATCATGGGCACGGCGTAGGTGGAGAACTTCAGCCCCAGCTCCAGGTTGAACTTGTCTATGGCCTTCATGAGCCCTATGACCCCTATCTGGAAGAGATCCTCCAGGTCGTGCCCCCTGCCCGCGAACCTTCTCACGATGTGGCGCACCAGCCCCAGGTTGCTCTCTATCAGTACCTCTCTTGCCTCGCTTTCTCCCGCCTGTGACCTGGCAATCAGCACTGATGTTCTATCCATCCGCCCACTCCTATTTTCTTGATCATGCGGACCTTTGTCCCCTGGCCCGGAGCGCTCTCCACCTCCAGGTCGTCCATGAACGCCTCCATGAACGCAAATCCCATGCCGGAGCGCTCCAGCTCCGGCTTCGAGGTGTACAGTGGCTCCATGGCCCGCTCCACGTCCTCGATCCCCTTCCCGCTGTCGATCACCTCTATGGATAGGATGTTCTTCTCCAGCGCGCAGCACAGCCTCACCTTGCCCGGATTCGGCTTATGTATGCCCTCTTCCTTCCCGCCGGGCCTGCCGTAGCCCTGCAGGTTCTCATAGCCGTGTATGATGGAGTTGGTCACCGCCTCCGACACGGCCGTCTTGATGTCCGCCATCTCCTCCAGGGTGGGGTTCAGATGGGCGATGAACGCCGCCACCGCCACCCGGGCGAATCCTTCGTTGTCCGACAGGGCGTCAAAGATAATCTCCATTTCGTTCCTCATGATTCCAGTACCTCCACTATTTTATTCAATCCTGACAGCCTGAAGATCCGCTCTATCTGCCTGTCCACATGGATGGCGTAGACCCTGCCGCCGAAGCAGGATATCTTGCGGTAGCGCCCCATGATGATGCCTATCCCGGAGGAGTCCATGAACCTGGTCCTTCCGAAATCGAACACCACGTCCCGCACGTCCTCCCTGACCAGATACCTGTCCGCGCATTCGCAGATGAACCCCGCCCCGTGATGGTCGATCTCCTCCGGCAGCTGAATCAGGAGGCAGCTGTCGATGACCTGAAAATCCTCTGTAGCAATCTGTCCCATAACCTGCATCCTTCCTTTCCGCATCGTTTTTCCGTATAGATACATACCAAAAAAGAACCCGTATCGTCTACAGGTTCTCTTCTTTCGTACCTCCTTGCACGCTTAACCGGCGTTCAGATTGTCTTTGCGGTATTTGGCCAGCCTGGCATTCTCGGTGTCAGGGAACAGCTCTATCACCTTGTCGTAGGTGGTGATGGCGTTTGCCGTATCGCCGCTGGAGCGGTATGCCTCCCCCAGATGATAAAGCGCGTCCGCATTGGCGGCGTCATACTTCACCGCCTTGCTCAGGGTCTCCACCGCCTCCTCGTAGCGGCCGGTGTAATACTGCTGATAGCCTTCCTCAAAATACTCGTCGGACAGCTCCGGGCCGATGGCGGCATTCATTGACTGGTACAGTCGCTGGAAGCCCTGGGGCATGGCCGCCATGTCCACCTGGCCCGCCAGCGCCTCAAGCTGGTCCGCCGCCACCTGCTTATCCGCCGTCTCCGTATATTCCGCGGCTATCTGGAGCAGGCTCTCCGTGACCTGTATGGTGCCGCCCGTCCCGGCGTAGCCCTCGATCTCCGTGCGGAGATCCTGGACATTTCCGTTCAGTCCCTCTATCTGGCCCTCCAGCTCCTGGATGCGGGCCGTCTTGGCATCGGATTCGCTGCTGATCTTCGTGATGGTCTGCTGCTCCTCGTTCCTGACCCGGGACTGGGCCGCAGGCACCACCAGGAAATACATGGCCGCCACGCCGATGACGAGGCCGATGATCATGTTCAGCACCGTGGAGAAGCCGCCGCCCCGCTTGGGCTCCCTGACGTTCAGGGGCTGGATGATAATCTCGTTCTCGCTCTGGTACCTGACGGCCTCGTCCTTCCTGCGCCGCTTTACCCCCTCGTCCGGCATCAGGGCCTGCTCCACCTCTTTCAGATACCGCAGTGTCTGGAGATTGTTCTTGTCGATCTCCATGCACTTGCGCAGCTCCCGCTCCGCCCTGTCCCATTCCTCCTGCTCCATGTACAATAATGCCAGCAGCTGGTGGGCCCGTATGAACCTGGGGTTCATGGACAGCACCTTCCGCAGCTGGATCACCGCCAGGTCCTTGCTGTCCTGATTGCACAGGGACAGCGCCCTGTTGTACTTCTTGGCCGTCTGGTTGATGGAGTCCAGCCTGGTGGAATTGGAGCGCACCTTGTCGATATACTCGTCCGCTATGTTCTTCTCCGGGCTCATGTTCTTGCTGATGACCCATTCCCTGAGGGCAGTGGCCGCCTCGCCCATCTCGAAGTACACCAGCCCCAGGAGGTTCCGCGCCTTGATGTTGTTCTTGTTGAACTGGAGGCTCCAGCGCAGGCTGGCCACAGCCCCGCTCAAGTCCCTGACGCTAGCCTTTTCCAGGCCCTCATTATAATACATGTTGGAGACATGCATCACCTTTTTATACAGAGAGACATCGGCCCCGCAGGAGGTGCAGAAATCATGCTCCGACAGGCGGCGGCCGCAATTATAGCAAAAAATCATTTTCCTTCTTTAAACTCCTGTTCTAAATCGCCGTCCAGCTCCGTTATCTTCTTGATCAGCAGGTCGGCTATGTCCGTCAGGTCCTGGCTGTAGATGGCATCCTCCACATCCTCCACCTCTAGGCTGGGATGGAATTTTTTCAGTTCGTCCTCAAAATTTATCATGCTTCAAGCAACTCCTTAATCTCACCGACTAGATACAGGCTCCCCGCCACATAGATGCGCTCCCCGTCCCTGCGGCTCTCCAGCAGCCTGCGGAAAGCTGCCCCGGAGTCCCCATAGGCCTGGCAGGCGCAGCCCGGATATCCGCCGAACAGCGCCGCCAGCTCTCCCACGTCCAGCGCCCGGCTGCTGCGCATGCAGGTCACATAGATCCTGCCGAACAGGCCGCTGTCTGCCAGCTCCTGTACCATGCGCCTGTAGTCCTTATCCTTCACCACGCCGAACAGCAGGCTCCTGGCCCCCGGATGCCCGTCCCCGGACACCGTCTCCAGAAAGGCCCGGATGCCGTCCTCGTTGTGGGCGCCGTCCACATAGACCTCCGGGAGCACCTCCTCCATGCGCCCTGCCCAAAAGCAGTCCGCCACGCCCTTACGGATCTCCTCCGCCGTAATCCGCCTTCCGGCCTCCAGCGCCTGGACGGCCCGCACTGCCAGCGCACAGTTCTCCATCTGGTAGGCGGCGATGGTATGAATCGTAAGGGTAACATCTCTATCATACAGATTGCGCAGGCAAAAATCAATGCTTTTTCTCTTAAAATTTGAAAAAGAGTAGTCATTTTCCGACACGGTACATGCCAAAATCCCAAGTTCCTCCGCCCGCCTCCGGAAGACCTCCGTGGTCTCCCCACAGGTGTCCCACCACACCGCCGGTGCGCCCGCCTGCAGAATCCCGGCCTTCTCATAGGCAATCTTGGCCAGGGTGTCCCCCAGGACCCCCACATGGTCCAGGCCGATATGCGTGATTACGGCAAGCTCCTTCCGGCCCACCGCGTTGGTGGCGTCCAGCCTGCCTCCCACGCCGGTCTCCAGGATGCAGAAATCCGGCTCCGCCTCCCCGAACAGCACCATGGCCATGAAGAACAGATACTCGAAGTAGGTGGGGTGGTAAGCCCCCTCCTCCCCCCGCTCCAGGGCGTCCCAGTCCAGCATATGGTAGACATGGAGGAACGCCCGCAGGAAATCCTCCTCCAAGACCATGCCCCCGTCCATCTGGAACCGCTCCCGGATGCACACCAGGTGGGGCGAGGTGAACAGCGCCACCCGATATCCCGCCGCCTCCAGGATGCTGCGCAGATAGGCGCAGACAGAGCCTTTCCCGTTGGTGCCCGCCACATGGAGGATGCGCAGCCCCCGGTCCGGGTCGCCCAGCCTGTGGAGGAACTCCTGGGTCTGCGCCATGGCGTGCTTGGAGGTAAAGCGCGGGATCTCATCGATATACGCTACCGCCTGTCCATAAGTGTCGATCTCCTGTCTCTTCAAAACAAAGCCTCCCTCAGTCAACTTCCCCGCCTCCCAGGTATCTTTTCAGGAGGCCGGCCGCGTACCCGGCCGCCAGCCGATAGCCCATGGCCGCATAGGGGAACATAAAGACATAATATGGAAAGATGTACCTGGCCTTGGCCTCGTAGAGGATGCTGAAGAAAAATCCGCCGATCATGGTCACGGCCAGGGTGTGCTGCAGGATATGGCTGTCCCTCTTCACCGCCAGCACGAAATAGCAGAGCATCCCCACATAGACGACCAGCTGCCATCTGTCGCACAGGGCCAGCGCGTCCACATAGCGCTCCCCGTGGAGCCCGGCCGCCAGGGAGCCCGGGGCAGGCCCCCCTTCCGCCTCCGGGCTCTCCGCGTTGAAGTACAGCGCCTGGTACAGGGGCTCGTTCCACTGGGAGAGGACCTTCTGCTTAAAGAAGGCCTCCGCGTATTCCCGGTCGTCTCCGAACTCCTTCAGCCTCGCTTCCAGATCCTGTTTCGCGATTGCCGCCATGGCCTCCTTGTCGCCCTCCGCCACCCGGAAGTAAAGCTGCTTCGGGTAATCGTTGTACCATCCGTACACCCCGTAATTCTCCATCATGCCCATGGTCACCCAGGCGATGATGGGCAGCCCGTCGTCATGCTCGATGCCGGAACGGATTTCGTACATCTTGTAGATGGCCTCATAGGAGCCGTAGGAGAGCACAAGGGCCAGAAGGAACGTGACCAGGATCCGCCTGTCCCTGTGCAGAAGGGCGTGCAGCAGGACGGTGAGCCCCGCAGCCACCAGCAGGATCAGGGAGTTCTTGCGCACCAGCATGGCCAAGGCCAGGGAAATCGCCAATATCGCCAGATCCCGCCTCCTGTGGTCCGCCAGATAGCGCAGCAGCATCCACTCCGCCAGCAGCGCGAAGAAGATGCTGGGGATGTCGCCGTAGACCCAGGGCGTGTAGAAGATCAGCGGAAGGCATCCCATCATCAGGATGTCATAGGCCAGCAGGGCCGCCGTGCTCTCCGTCATCTCGGCCAGCACCCTGTACCCCAGGTAGACGCTGCCCACCGCCAGGATGAGGTTCAATATCTGGAACGCGCGGTAATTGTACGCGCCCGCCACCCGGAACAGCAGCTCGCAGAACGCCGTCAGCCCCAGTTGATAGGGGTGCATGGCAAAATAGGCCCCCTTGTCCAGAAAGCCGTAATCCCCTTCCATGAAGTAGGACGCGCCGCCGTAGATGAACGCCTGGTCCCCCACGGGCGCATGGGCCGAGGAGCTCAGCCACCATATCCCTGCCCCGGCGATCCACAGAAGGGCCGCCCCCAGCGCCCACCGGCGCAGGGCTGCCTGCCGCCCCTTGTCCATATGCTTCTCCACCAGCAGCAGCCCGGCCATGATGCCCGCGGCCACCGCCAGCCCCAGCAGGTTCCTGCTGCCGGAGTCCTGCACGTCCACCGGCAGCTCCCTGCCGCCGGGCAGCATATACTGCGTATACCGGAAGGAGTACCACGCCAGAAGCAGGAATATGGCGCTGCCCACCAGGCGCACCACCAGATTTCCGGCGAAATACAGATACCGGACCGCCTTTCTCCCGTTTTGCTCCATATCTTCCATTCTCCTGTACTCTGCAGGCTGGCTGTCCGGAAAGCCCCCAAGGCGGGGGCTCCTCCGGAACGCTCCTGACGCCCGGCCTATGCGCCCTGCAGCTGTGAAAGCCGCAGCTCCACCTGCTCCATCATCTGGGTGTATTTCGCCAGCTTCTCCCGCTCTGCCGCCACCTTCTCCTCCGGGGCCTTGGACAGGAACCGCTCGTTGGATAGCATGCCGTTCACCCGGGCCAGCTCCCCTTCCAGGCGCTTCTTCTCCTTTTTCAGCCGCTCCGTCTCCTGGGCCACGTCCACCAGCTCCGCGAAGGGGATGTACAGCGTGGCCCCGGGGATTACCACGGACACCGCGTCCTTCGTGATGTCCTCCATCTGTGCATCGACGGTCTGGCCATCTTCCGTAAACGTTTTCGCGTCTTCCCCTGCCTTCAGGACCATCCTCACTTCATTGGCATAGGCCAGGGAGGCGAAGAACAGCCTGCCCTCCGTGAAGGTGCGGATGATGTCCTCCTTGTCGCTGACCACGTAGATAGTGGTCCTGCGGCTGGGCGGCACGTTGCTGTCGTTGCGGATGTTGCGCACGGCCCGCACGGCCTGCTTGATGATCTCGATGTCCTTCTCCTCCTTGGGGAAGTTCCTGTCCTCCCGATATTCGGGCCATCTGCTGATGACGATGGACTCCTCCATGGAAGGCTCCGCTTCCATGTCCTGCAGGGTGCAGAAGATCTCCTCCGTGATGAAGGGCATGTAGGGATGCAGGAGCTTCAAGGCATCGGTCAGCACTGTCTTCAAGGTCCACAGCGCCGCGTTCTGGCTGGCGGCATCGTCCGTATTGTACAGGCGGGGCTTCACCATCTCGATGTACCAGTCGCAGAATTCCTCCCAGATGAAATCGTAGACCTTCTGCACGGCGATGCCCAGCTCGAAGTTCTCCATATTGGCGGTAGCGTCCTTTATCAGGGTGTTCAGCTTGGACAATATCCATCTGTCCACAGGCTGCAGGGTCTGGGCCGGAGCCTCCGTCACCGTCTTCCCGTTCATGTTCATCAGGATGAACCGGGAGGCGTTCCACACCTTGTTGGCGAAATTCCGACTGTTTTCCATCCTTTCATAGTAGAATCTCATGTCGTTGCCCG
Source organism: uncultured Lachnospiraceae bacterium (assembly GCA_947068385.1). Taxonomy (GTDB): domain Bacteria; phylum Bacillota; class Clostridia; order Lachnospirales; family Lachnospiraceae; genus Acetatifactor. Next base: position 7,414 of record CAMTBF010000015.1, on the reverse strand, counting down.
GGGCATTGCCGGTGATCAGGGTCAGCCGCAGGGCGTCCGCGCCGTACTGGTCGATCAGCTCCAGGGGGTCGATGCCGTTGCCCAGGGATTTGGAGAACTTCCGCCCCTGGCTGTCCCGCATCAGGCCGTGGAAGAGCACGGTGTGGAAGGGCTTCTTCCCCATCTGCTCAAAGCCGGAGAAGATCATCCGGATGACCCAGAAGAAGATGATGTCATAGCCCGTCACCAGCACGTCCGTGGGATAGAAATACTTTAAGTCCTCGGTCTCGTCCGGCCAGCCCAGGGTCTCGAAGGGCCAAAGCGCCGAGGAGAACCAGGTGTCCAGCACGTCCGGATCCTGGGTCAGGTGCGTGCAGCCGCATTTCGGGCAAGCCTGGGGCGCAGTTCTGGCCACCACCACCTCCCCGCACTGGTCGCAGTAGTAGGCGGGAATCCTGTGGCCCCACCAGAGCTGCCTGCTGATGCACCAGTCGCGGATATTGTCCGTCCAGTTGAAGTAGGTCTTCTCCATGCGCTCCGGAATCAGCCTGATCTCGCCTGTCTTCACAGCCTCCACGGCGGGCTTTATCAGTTCGTCCATCTTCACGAACCACTGCTCCTTCACAAGAGGCTCCACGGTGGTCTTGCAGCGCTCGTGGGTGCCTACGTTATGGGAATAGTCCTCTATCTTTACTAATAGCCCGAGACTCTCCAGCTCCTCCACGATGGCCTTCCTGGCCGCATACCGGTCCATCCCCGCGAACTTCCCGCCGTTCTCGTTGATGGTGGCGTCGTCGTTCATCACGTTGATCACGGGCAGGTCATGGCGCTTGCCCACCTCGAAGTCGTTGGGGTCATGGGCAGGGGTGATCTTCACCACGCCCGTCCCGAACTCCCTGTCCACATAGGTGTCCGTGACCACGGGGATCACCCGGTTCATCAGGGGGAGCATCACGCTCTTTCCGATGAGATGGGCGTACCGCTCGTCCTCCGGGTGGATGGCCACAGCCGTATCGCCCAGCATGGTCTCGGGGCGGGTGGTGGCAAAGGTGAGAAACTGCGTGTCGCTGGGGGTTCCGTCCTCCCGCATCACGGGATACTTGATATGCCACAGATGGCCTGCCTGCTCCTGGTACTCCACCTCCGCGTCGGAGATGGAGGTATTGCAGACGGGGCACCAGTTGATGATGCGCCTGCCCTTATAGATATAGCCCTTCTCGTGCATCTTCACGAAGACTTCCGTCACGGCCCGGTTGCAGCCATCGTCCATGGTGAAGCGCTCCCTGTCCCAGTCGCAGGAGGAGCCCAGTTTTTTAAGCTGCTCCACGATGTGGCCGCCGTATTCCTTTTTCCAGTTCCAGGCCCGCTCTAAGAATTTCTCCCGCCCCAGGTCGTATTTATCGATGCCTTCTTCCTTCAGCTTCTCGATGATCTTGACCTCCGTGGAGATGGCCGCGTGGTCTGTGCCGGGCTGCCACAATGTGTTGTAGCCCTGCATCCTTTTGAAGCGGATCAGAATATCCTGCATCGTTTCATCCAGGGCATGGCCCATGTGCAGCTTGCCGGTGATGTTTGGCGGGGGGATCACGATGGTGAAGGGCTTCCTGTCGTAGTCCACCTCCGCGTGGAAATATTTCTTGTCCATCCATTTTTGGTACAGCCTGTCCTCCAGCCCCCTGGGGTCGTAGGTCTTTGCCAGTTCTCTGCTCATAAGATTCTCCTTTCTGCATCGCGGCACCGCCCCGCCCGCGCCCCCCTGTCCGTCCGGCGGCAGGATATGCTGATAGCAAAAAAGCCCTCTGCCGACTTTCATCAGCAAAGGGCGTCATCGACGCGGTACCACCTTTGTTCACAGCAGGGCGCGCGCTGGCGTCCGGCTGCCTCAAGCGACTTCTACTAAAGTCCTATCCTGTAACGGGGATAATGCGTGAGGCCCTACTTTCCCTGGCATATCTTTCCTGCGCAGGCATTTCTCAGACCCCCGGCTTGGAAGCTACCTTCCGCATCCCTATCCTTTAAGCCGCCTCGCAGCATCCGTCCCCCGGATGGCGGCCCTCTCTGGCAAGGGGAAATGCGTACTCCTCTTCGTCATCGCCTTTTCCTTTCCCATACTATAAGCCATCCGGCAGGTTTTGTCAAGGATGTTTTCGACAGAAATCTGTCGAAAAATTCCGAAAAATTCATCAATGGTATACTATCGCCAGGCCCCCGGCCAGCAGCAGGGCCACGGCGGCATGCCGCTTCCAGGTCAGGCTCAGATAGCCCCCGAATTCCCGGAGCAGGGCGTTCAGGGTGAAATACCATTTCGTCTTCGCGCCGTACCCCACGCACTTCATCCCCTGCTGCCTGGCTATCAGCAATGCACGGAACACATGGTAGGCCGTGGTGACCAGAATGACCCTGGGCCTCTCCCCGCTCATCAGCTCCCTGGAGAACAGCAGGTTCTCCTCCGTGGATCCGGACCTGTCTTCGACCAGGATCCTGTCCTTATCTATCCCCTTTAAAACAGCGTAGTCCGCCATGGCCCGGCCCTCCGCCAGATCCTCCCCGGGCCCCTGGCCGCCGGACATGATCAGCACCGCTTTCGGGTTCCGGGCCAGCAGCTCTATGCCTTTGTCGATCCGGGCGGCCAGCAGCGGCGTCACCCTTGCGCCGATCAGGCCCGCTCCTAATACGATGATGTAGTCGGCCCTGCGCCCCTTTCTCAGATGGATCAGGTTCAGCACGGCGGAGAGGGAATATATGGCCAGCAGGACAAGGAGGTAGAACGCCAGCAGGCTGATGAGGATATACAGCCTTGTCCCGAGGATGCTCCTGCCCAGCCTGCCCATGGCGGGCCAGACGGCCAGGTAGGCGAAGAGCAGGACGGAGAACGCCATGGACAGCATGTTCCCCGGCTTCTTCCCCTCATGCCGGATGACCTTGAGCCCCTCCACGAAGAACGTGACGATCAGGACAATGGGGAGCGCGGCCACGCACAGCAGCGCCAGGACGCCCAGCATGACGAGGATCCATGTCAGGATGATATGGGACGCCAGCCAGCCCGAATACCTGGCCAGCACGAAAAGCATGGCGACGCCCAGGCAGGCCATCATCCAGAAAAAGGAGACGCCGCTCCACAGCGACCTGGGCTCCCGCACCATGACCCCCGCGAAGAAACAAAACGATGCCACGAACAAAATCATTGCAATCTGCCACATAATCAATGCCCCTCCGTATTTTCTACGAACATCCGGCCGCTTCCCGCCCTGGATAAGGATATTATATCATATGCGCTCCCGCAATACCTTACGATCAGGTGACATTTCCATAACAATTTCGTAGCATGGCGAAAAAAAGCTTGACACCGCCCCCCACATCCCGTATAGTTAGTATGCTACAAATACATAAATCACCGCTAGGGGAGCACATCGCTGAGATTGAGACCGCGCCTTGCCGTCTCTAACCCTCACTACTTGAACCGGACAATACCGGCGTAAGGAAGCGCAGCAACAGACGGACTGCCGTACTTTTGGCGTCCCGGGCTGTCGATGTCGTTCCTCCTTAGCCAGATGCAAAGGAGGATTTTTTATGTTCTACAATGTCGTCAAAGACGGGGACGCCGTCAGCTACGTCCCCACCACCGCAGGAAAGATACTGTTGATCGCCGTCCTGGCAGCTCTCCTGGCCGCCGCGGCCCTCTGCGCCAGAAAGAGGGCCGCGGCGAAGAAGCCCCTCCCCGGCACTCCCGGAGCAGACAGCCCGTCAAAAAGGCAGACGGGCGCTTCCGCCAGGATCACCGCCAAGCAGATGGCCTTCTGCGCCATGGCCATCGCCCTGGGCACAGTGCTCTCCAACCTGAAGGTCTACAGCTTTCCCTTCGGCGGCTCCGTCACTCTGCTCTCCATGCTCATCATCTGCCTCCCCGGCTACTGGTTCGGGCTGGAGGCCGGATTGATTACAGGCATGGCTTACGGCGTGCTGCAGCTGATCATCGACCCCTATGTCATCCATCCGGTGCAGCTGCTGATGGACTACATATTCGCCTTCGGCGCCCTGGGCCTCTCCGGGCTGTTCACGGATAAAAAGAACGGGTTGCTGAAGGGGTACTGCGCGGGCATCCTGGGACGGTGGATATTCACCGCCCTCTCCGGCTGGATCTTCTTCGCCGAATACGCCTGGGAGGGATGGCATCCCCTTCCCTACACCCTTGCCTACAACGGCTGCTACATCTTCGCGGAGGCCGCCATCACTTACCTGCTCCTGGCCATCCCCTATGTGCGGAAGACCTTCGCCCGGGTGAAGCAGATCGCCCTGCAGCCCTGACCTTCCCTTGCTGCCACGGCCCCGTTCATCCAGGCATTCCCGGCCCGGCGGCGGCCTTCTGGCCTTTCCGCATGTCCAGCAGCCCATAGTGCACCGCCCGGCGGAACTCGTTGGAATCGGTGCCCGGGCCTCCCTCCGGGCGGTAGTATTTATTGGTGAGGATCACCGCGCCGATATCGAGCCCGCGGCTGAACCATATGCTGGTGCCGGTGAAGCCGCTGTGGCCGCAGCCCTCCGGGTACACGTCGCTCCTGTCGAAGCCCAGCCCCCGGCCGCAGATGTCCGTCTCCATGGCCCCCAGGAAGCTCGGCCTGTCCGTATTCATGTAGAACTGGCACAGCTCTGTCAGCGCCCGGGAGCTTCCGAAGGCTCCCGCGTGCCCGCTGGCCCCCTTCCAGTAATAGTAGGCATTGCCGTCATTGCAGGCCCCCCGCACCTCCACCCCGTCAGGCCGCCAGCCCTCAAAGGCGATCCCCCTGTCGGCGCACATGCGCTTCTCGATCTGATTGCCGAGACAGCTGGGGGCGCACAGGGACGGCTCCACAGGCCCGTAGGCGATCTCCCCGATGCCCATCTCTCCCTTTATGTACTTCTCCAGCCCCTCCCGCAGGCCCAGCCCCGTGACATAAGTGAAGATCCGGCCCAGCAGCATGAAGTTCAGGTCGCTGTAGGCCATCCCCTCCTCCACCGCCGACGCGGCCAGGACATGCTCCAGCACGGTAAAGAATTCCCTGCCGTCCGCATAGAAGGGATACCAGGGCAGGATGCCTGAGGTATGGGTCATCAGGCGGGCGATGGTCACGCCCTGCAGCCTCTCCTTCGTCACAGGCCCCAGGGCCTCCCCCGGCAGATGTTCCAGCGCCAGGTCCCCCGCCGCCAGCCGCCCCTCCTCCATGGCCCACAGGAGCATGGTGGTACAGACGATCTTGCTCACCGAGGCCAGGTCGTACCAGGTGCCCGGAGCCGCATCCCCGAAGGCTTTATGGTACAGCGTCTTTTCCCTGTCGAAAACCTGGCACACCGCCGAGGGATAATACCCCCGTTGCCGATAGTCCTCCAGAATACTGTCAAGCCAATCAAAATCCATAGGACAGCTCTCCTCTCGCGGGGATCGTCGCTTCCGATCCCCTGTGCCTCCAGTATAGCAAAGCCAGCGCGAGAAGTCCACAAAAGGGTATGTTTTTCCCGGGAAATCTGCTATAATGATGGCATGCGGAAAAGCAGTATGGGAGAATGCCAAAGCGACGGGAAGGAGGCTCCAAATGATATTACAGAACATGCAGGAAAGAAAAGTCCGCCGGGTGGTGGGCATGATGTCGGGCACCTCCGTGGACGGCGTGGACGCCGCCCTGGTGGAGATCGTGGACGACGGGCATCCCATGGAAGGAGAGGATCCCATGGAGGAAGGGCATCCCGGCGCAGGCGGCGGGCCCCTGCGGGTGAAGCTCCTGGCCTTCGAGAACAGGCCCTACCCGGAGGCGGTGCGGGAGCAGATCTTCGCCCTCTTCCGCCCGGAGACCTCCACGGTGGACAGGATCGGCTATATGAATTTCCTGCTGGGGGAGATCTATGCCCAGTCCGCCCTGTCCGTGATCCGGAAGGCCGGGCTCGCCCCCGGGGACGTGGATCTGATCGGCTCCCACGGCCAGACCATCTGGCATGAGCCCGTGCCCTGCGAGAAGGACGGCTTCCCCGTGCGCTATACGGTGCAGATCGGGGAGGGCGCCGTCATCGCGAACCGTACCGGCCTGGTGACGGTGTCGGACTTCCGGGTGGCGGACATGGCGGCCGGGGGCCAGGGAGCGCCCCTGGTGCCCTTCTCGGAGTACCTCCTGTACCGCCTGGAGGACGAGACATTGCTCCTCCAGAACATCGGCGGCATCGGCAACATGACCGTCCTGCCCGCCGCCGCGAAGCCGGAGGACGTCTACGCCTTCGACACCGGCCCCGGGAATATGATCATCGATGCGGTGGTCTCCGCCCTCACAGAAGGCGCGCAGGCTTTTGACGAGGGAGGCGCTTTCGCAGCGGCAGGCAATGTGAACCAGGAGCTCCTGGCCCTCCTGCAGCAGGAGCCCTATTACACCAGGCCCCTGCCCAAGACCACCGGCCGGGAGCTCTTCGGCACCCAGTACACGGCGAAGATCCTGGACTGGCAGGCGGCCCACCGGATCCCGGAGGCCGACCTGGTGGCCACCGTCACCGACCTCACCGCCTGGTCCATCGCAAGCGCCTACGAGCAGTATGTCCTGCCAAGGCACCATGCCTCCCGGCTGGTCGTGGGAGGCGGCGGCAGCTACAACAGGACGCTGCTGGGCTTCCTGGGGCAGCGCTTCGCCCCTCACGGCGTGGCAGTACAGACCCAGGAGGACCTGGGACTGGACAGCGATGCCAAGGAGGCGGTGGCCTTCGCCCTTCTGGCGGACTGCTGCGTCCGGGGCCTGCCCAACACCCTGCCCAGCGTCACCGGAGCGGAGAGGCCTGTGGTCATGGGGAAGATCTCGCTGCCCTAGCTGTTCCGGCCCACATGGGCAGGATTCCCCGCCCTGCCCTTTTGCCGTCCTGTCCCGGGGCACAGCCGCCCCCTGAGGGCGCTCACGGACGGGTAGGCGCATACGGAAAAGCAGCCACTTTGAATCTGTGGCTGCTTTTTCCTCCATGTCCGGCCTTTACCTCCCTAAGATCTTAATCCTGCCGCTTCCGGTATTGGCCCTCACCTTGCAGGAGCTGTTCCCATAGACATATGTGCCGTTCTTCACGGTCTGCTCCTCTTCCTCTCCCCAGCCAATCTGCACTTTGCCGGAGCCGCTGCGAACCGTGGCCTCCATTCCCTGTATGCCCTCCAGGTACAGCTTGATCCTACCGCTTCCGGTGGACATGTCCACTCGTTCGCTGGCTCCCACGGCTTTCACCTCAATGTTGCCGCTGCCCGCGCTCAGCTGGTATTCCGCCACCGCACAGTCCATCACGATGTTGCCGCTTCCAGTGCCGCAGTGGAGGTCACGGCCCTTTACCATCTGCGCCTTTACATTGCCGCTTCCGGTGTCGAAATTCCCGGAGATGAACTCCGTATGCTCCACCTTCACATTGCCGCTGGCCGTGTGGGCCTTGAGCCTGTCGGCCACCACCT